>NZ_LNDC01000177.1 GCF_001870905.1 Geitlerinema sp. PCC 9228 | reverse complement strand
TTGACGGCGGCTAAAGCCGCACGGGTCGCTTTTCATCCCTGCTTTAAAAGGTCAGGGCTTTCAAGCTCCCGATTCACGCCGTAACTTTTTGTTAAGGCTTCCCAGCGAAGACTTGTTCCTGCAAAGCTGTTTGTACGGTTTGCGCCAGTTCTTTGACCTCGGTGGTATAGTTTTCGAGATCGTCGAGGGGTTCGATGGGAACCATGAGGCTAACCGCCACCCATCCGACGCGATCGCCTTGTAACTGCGCCTGGCGATCGCGCCAAAACCACTGGCTGGGACTGGCATGGCCGCCACCGTTAGCAAAGGCATACCACTGTGCGATCGCAAAGGTTTCCGCCGGTTGCCAAGCGCGATAATACCTAGCATGGACGGTTGGCGCAGATACGTCAAACTGTAGCGACTGGCGGGAATCGGTTTTCCACTGCTGCCATCCATCCACATCGGTCCATTCCACCTGGGGTTGGTCTTTGGCATCGACTTGGGGTCGCAGCAGCAGGTAGGCGGTTTGGTCTCGGTCGTTGGCTTGCATTTGTTGAAAGATCCACTTGCGGCCTCCCATTTGTACGGGATTGGCATCTACGGTTTCCCATCCCGGCAGATCGATTCCCGTTTCCCTTAGCTGCCGCAGTCGATCGATGTTATCTACCGGTATGGGATCGTCCGACCACAGCCACCGACCGCGGAGGTAAGTAGGAACCACGCCGATGGCTGCGATCGCGATGAGGAAGACAAACAATCCCAATTGGGTAGATTTGTATTTTCGTAGCCTCTGGAAGAATTTCAAAAAAGAAGACATAGCCGTTGGCGGGACCCTTGCATCCCCATTTTAGGATTGGTTGTCGGTTGGATGGGGAATTTTCTGGTCCAGTTGTAGCAAACAAACCACCAACACCCCGAGAACGGCAGCCAAATATAAGTCACCTCCCAAACCTTCGTGGAACAGGTGGAACAGGCGGTCCATTTGATTGCCGTACAGAAACGTCAAAATGGTATTGCGCAAAATATTTCCCACCACGCTAACAACCACGGCTGTGGCAGCAAACGCAACCATTTTCCAACGCGATCGCCAGGCTTTGGTTAAATACATCAGCATCAAAGCTACGTAGATACTGGTTAACAAACTTTTCAACCCGGCGCAGTGGGGGGCCACCTCCACAATTCTACCGCCGACAAACAAATAAATTTCCCGTACCGTTACATCAATGGCAAATTGGTCGAGGATAAAAGCAGCCACACCGGCGATAAAACTTTGCAACGGTTGAATGTAAGGCGCAATCAAATAAGGCAGGTCGTTGGGAGTTGCCAGCCACACAAATAACAGTGGAAAAGCTTGCAAGCGCAACCCTGGGATGCCTTTCCACCACAGACAAATGCCAGTTAATACCAGAGGAAAAGAAAAATTCAGCAAGTTGGGGGTTCCGGCGAGGTACAAAATCCCCCCCAATACCAACAAAATAACACCCCAAGGATGGGTGCGCTCGCTTAGGCGACGCCATTGGTGTCGTTGCTGCCAAACAATATAAGCTGCAAACGGCAAGCCAATGACCCCGTGGCTGAAATATTCGTGTTCGATACTAATGGTTTTGTTAACCCAACCATCGTACCAATGAACGAGCAGGGGAAGATACAGAACTGCTAATACAAACAAAATCCCCATTTCTAAGGGATAGCGCGAGGTATTTTGCAGAAGTTGGCGCTGGGTTTGCATGGCTTCACTGGATTTTTCAGACATGTTTGTAGAGATAGAGACACTTCGCAAAGTGCCTCTTTTAGTTTAGACAATCCCAAAAAACCTGGCTGGGGAATCCTCCCCCCTTTATGTATATTTTTTTGAATTGTTTTTGGCGAACAATAAAGTGCTTTTTTGGGAAATCTTCAAAAATGCACCCTTTTCCCAATCCTACCATTGGTCAGCGGTCGGGGGATATCCCATTCTGTCGCATCCAGTTTTAGGTTTCGGTTTAAAGACCCTTCCCCAATTTTTTCACGAACGACGCAGCGTGGATGGGGTAGTTTGCCAAACTTGGGAATAGCTGTGGCTTGGCGAGATTTTCGGTAAAATAGCCGCTTCAATGGCGCGAACCACTTGCTGGATTTGTTCTTTTTGCAAGCCGGGATACATGGGTAACGATAACACTTGCGCCGATAGCATTTCCGCGTGGGGAAAATCTCCCTCTTGATAGCCGAGATAACGATAGGCAGGTTGTAGGTGGCAGGGAATAGGATAGTGAATGCCGGTTTGAATGCCGCTATCGGCGAGGGTTTGCTGTAAAGTATCGCGATCGCAAGGGGAATCGGGGGTAACTCGAATCACGTACAAGTGATATGCGTGACCGGTGTGGCTTTGGTTGTGTAGGGGAATGATGCCAAAATCTTGCAGCGGTTGCAGGAAAGTATCGTACTGTTTGGCGGCGGTATTGCGCGTTTCGTTCCAAGCGGGAAGGTGGCGTAGTTTGGTGTTCAACACTGCAGCTTGCAAGCTATCCAGGCGGCTGTTGGTCCCCACTTCGGTATGCAAATATTTCTGCGGCGCGCCGTAGTTGCGTAAGGTTTTGGCCTTTTGCGCGATCGCGGCATCGTTGGTGACAATCGCGCCACCATCGCCAAATCCCCCTAAATTCTTGCTGGGGTAAAAACTAAAGGCAGCAGCCATTCCCACAGATCCGGCGGTATAGCCTTCTCGCCGCGCCAGATGTGCTTGCGCTGCATCTTCTACAATGAGGAGATTGTAGGTGGTGGCAAAGTCCAGCAACTGCTGCGGCGATACCATTTGACCGTATAGATGAACGGGAATGATGGCGCGGGTTCTGCCTGTGACGGCTTGGTTGGCGGCTTCTAGGTCGATTAACGCGGTTTCCGGATCGCAATCCACCAAAACCGGTACGGCTTTTGCTTTCACAACCCCCATGAGGGTGGCGATAAAGGTATTGGCGGGGAGAATCACTTCATCGCCGGCTTGGATGCCACAGGCTTGTAAGGCAATGGCGATTGCATCGGTACCGCAACCGACACCAACGCCGTATTTCACGCCACAGGCGGCGGCAAAGTCGGCTTCAAAATCGCGGACGGCTTGACCCAATACAAAATCTCCCCGTTGCAAAACCTGCTGCATGGCTTGCGCCAATTCCCCTTCGATGGGTTGGTGGCACAAGTTGAGGTTGACAAAGGGAACGGTTACCTGGGAATTATTCATGATTTGTCATCGTGGGTGACGGTAAACGGAAAAAATAGAAAAATATATTGTTTCCTTCTTCTGTTATGGGTCATATACGGTGTTTTTGAGGAGGCAAGCCGATAAAGTTTTCTTAAAGTTGGCGCGATCGGGGATAAAAATTTGGCGATCGCACTGGGAAGCATTTGCTGCTATCCGCCAGATGCCGGCGATTTGCGCCACATCCAAGCAATTCCCACGGCCAGCAAACCGACCCATGGGGTGGGTTCTGGAATATCGGCGCGATTGTCTCCTTTGTCAGGGGGGTCGCGGTCGATGAGGTCTTCGGATGACCCCACAACGCTATCGATCCAGTCGGTATAGGCAGAAACGAGGATGCCGCCGCTGCCACTGCCAAAGGTTCCCGGTTCTGATGCGGAACTTCCAGAAAAGGTAAAGGTGTTTACCCCCGCCAACCACAGGGAACCGTTGCTGTCTAGGAAACTGGGTCCGCCGGAATCTCCGGGTCCGATAATGGCTTCGCGATCGCTGCCTAGGGAAGGACCGCCTAGAAAACCACTTGCCGGTGTCGGTCCGTCAAAATCCATATAAAAAACTTCTCGGGAACCGCTGCCTTCGTCGTCTAGCCGGAAGGAATCGGCGTTGTTTTCCCCTATGCGTTTGGTGGTCAAGCTGGCATTGGTGGTATAGCCATTTTCCCCATCTCCTGACCTTCCGTATCCCGCCAACGCCAGGGTGGTTCCTGCGGCAATGGGGTCGCGCCACAATTGATAAATTGGCGTTTCTTCGGGAAGGGAACCCTTGAGACCGACAATCGCCAAATCGTCGTTAAAAGTGGGATTGCCAAAGCCGGTAAAGTCTTCGTGAATCCACAAATTACTGGCAGTAAAAGTATGGGATTTACGGCTGCCGAGATTTAAATGAAATTGGACTTCATCGTTGGTATGGTCAGCAGTGCCATTTTGGTTGCTATCCAAACAATGAGCAGCCGTCAAAATATGAGAAGAACCAATCGCGGTTCCGGTACAAAGGTAATTATTATCCAGCAACAAACTGCCTACGCCACCAAAGCGAGAATCGGTGGTGTTGGGATCGACGCGATCGCTGGGGGAATCGGCAGCTACGACTGCTGGCATGTATTCTACGTCGCTGTTGGTGAGGGTTCCGGCGATCGCTGGCGAAGGAAAAGAATTGCCAATGGCTATTCCCACCATGCCACTGGCTGTGAGGAAAGCCAGGAAATCATTTTGTGCGCTCATACCCGACGACTCCTAGATTGCTATTACCAATATTTTTCTGGCAGATTGATGGAGATAGATGCTGTTGGTTGGCAAGATTTTGTCGATTGCAAATACAACTGCTGACAGCCAAAAGGTCTGCTGCTACCAAGGGGGGTCAGGCAAAAAACTAGCAACAATGAAATTAACCTGCAAAACAGCGATCGCCAAGCCAAATTCTGTTTCTATTTTTATCCCTTGAGACAAGCTTTTGAGTTGCTTTTGCTAGCGTTCGAGCGAATTTTCCCCATGCCAACGATGCTATGACCAGATCGATAGGCTCAATAAAAAATTTTTGAATTTCATGGTTGCTGGGCGATTTTATGGGAAAATTTTGCGTATGACATCATTTTCTAATGTAGCAAATCAATTTTTTGTTGATAACCTGAAAATTACTGATTTTTCCGGGTCGTTTTGTATATGGAAACTGGAAACTTCCGTAATAATTCTGAGAACCCGATACCGTTGGTATCGGCACTATGGTTCGATGGCTTTCTTAAAAGTGTGCAATAAATAATCGGGAGTTATTGTCGGAGCGCAGCGCGCGAGCGCCCCTACGAGGGCAATTAGAAAATCCCAGGAAATCATTGTTTTTTAGAAATAGGAGGCCATGGACGGTAAAAGCGATCGCCCTTCCTATCCATAAAATGCTGCAATACATAGAAATCATAAAAATTTCTATAAAAGGGAATTCAAACAAAAACAAATTATCTATTTTTATGAGAGAGCGGGAATATGATTTCTCTTGCAAGCGTGGTTGGAGAAACAAACGCGATCGCTCTATTGCATACCATTTCTAAAAAACAATAATACTTTCCTAGAATTTCTCAATTTCCCTGGTAGGGATTTCATACCAAATCCGTACTGGCAAAACCCGATCGCGCCAGCGGGGAATCCCCCCCTGTTTCCCTCTTGTAAAGGGAGACGGTTCGGTTTATGTTTGTGGTTTAGCAATATCAGATTTCGTATCACGGGTTGCCCTCTGACAAAAACACCCCAATTATCTGTTGCAGGTTTTAAAAAAAATGGGATCGGAAATGGTAGGGAGATTTGCGATTCAACCAAAAAGTAAGGGAGAAGCCATCTAGAATCGCTTAACAGGTGGCTTCTCCCCAAATCAAAGATCGGATATCGTTAGTTTGCCTGTCTGGTTTGGCTTCTGGTTTCTGGCGTATAAATTGCTTCCGATTGTTCGCTATCACCAGACTCTTGGGGTGCTTTCTTCGTACGCGCCTTGGCTTTAGAAGCACTGCGTTTGAGTGCTTTCAGACGCGCTTCGTAGGCACGACGCTGCCGTTTTTTCGGTGTTTGTTCCACCAACAGCTTCAGCGCACTTCCCAAGCTTTTGTAGGCCCCTGGCAGGGAATAATTAAACCGACGGGTGGCAATTTCGATGGCTTTTTCATCGGCATCGATGGCTTCCACCAATCGTTTTTCGCTGTTATTTTGCCGATACAGGCGATAGCCAGCCACCCCACACAGGGAAAGCGCCAGCAACAGTAGCAAGCCATCTTGGACCCACAATTCGCCGACGGCCCCTCCTAAGCCAATGGCGAGAGCAGCCATTTCCCATCCTTCCTTAGGAACGGTATCGTTCTGGATGCGGGCCACCTCATGCCAAAACAGCAAGTTACGCTGGTCAATGGCAAACTGTTCCCATTTCACCAAGTCAATTTGGATTTCCACTTGGTCTTTACCGATTTCCTCGCTGCGAATCACCGGCGGATTCACTTCTGCCGTCTTTTCTACAGTTACCCAACTTTGTAATTCCGGCGGCAGCAGTCCTTTCAGCCGGCGAAGTTCGTTCATTTCTGATTTTGTGGTTGCAAACGATGTCATGTACCCAACCCCAGCAAACTGGCAACAAGATGCAAAATATTGCTTTGTAGCATATCGCTTTTTCTATGAAAACAGATACCGGTGCATTTTTGCCGTGGGGACATTTTTGGTAACAGCTGCTTGGTGGCAGCTAAAATTGTCCCGAACGAATCTCCATCCTTGAAAACGAAGGAATTAACGATGATAAAGTATACCGTTTGATAGGAAGATTCCAGATTATAGTAGAGGTTGACACCGCAATTGGCTAGCTGTCGCTGGTTGCGCAGCATGCCACTGCAGCTGGCGTCGCCTCCACTTTATACTGTTGATTCCGATTCTATTGTAACTTTGCCCGCTGGGGAGATTGCCAAATTATGAAAATTCTAGTGACTGGTGGTGCTGGCTTTATTGGTTCCCATCTGGTCGATCGCCTGATGGATGCCGGCCACGAAGTGCTGTGTTTGGATAATTTCTACACAGGAGATAAACGCAATTTAAGCCGGTGGCTAAACAATCCCTATTTTGAACTCATCCGCCACGATATTACCGAACCCATTCGTTTGGAAGTGGACCAAATTTATCACCTGGCTTGTCCGGCTTCTCCGGTACACTACCAGTTCAATCCGGTAAAAACCGTAAAAACCAGCGTGTTGGGAACGCTGAACATGCTGGGTCTGGCCAAGCGAATTAAAGCCAGGATTTTGCTGGCATCGACTTCGGAAATTTACGGAGACCCGCAAGTACATCCCCAATCGGAGGACTACCGCGGCAATGTGAATCCTATTGGATTGCGCAGTTGCTACGACGAGTCCAAACGGATAGCGGAGACGCTGTGTTTTGACTACCACCGGCAGAACCATGTGGATATTCGCGTGGTGCGGATTTTTAATACTTACGGTCCGCGCATGTTGGAAAACGACGGTCGGGTGGTGAGCAATTTTATTTACCAGGCGTTGCAAAATCGTGCTTTAACAGTATACGGAGATGGTTCGCAAACCCGGAGTTTCTGCTATGTTTCCGATTTGGTGGAAGGGTTGATCCGGATGATGAACAACGATTACGTCGGTCCGGTAAATCTGGGGAATCCTGGCGAGTACACGATTTTGCAGCTGGCACAAACGATTCGGGATAAGGTGAACCCCGATGTGGAAATTGAGTTTAAGCCACTGCCTTCTGACGATCCGCGTCAGCGCCAACCGGATATTACCCGCGCGAAAAGGTATTTGGATTGGGAACCGCAGGTAGGATTGGTGGAAGGGTTGAAATTAACTATCGATGACTTTCGCGATCGCCTGTCTGAAGGGGTTCTGTCTTAGCCATACGGTCGATTGACTTTAGCAGGGGTGCTGCAATAACGGTCCGCTAGCGAAATAAATTTACGAACAATTTACGAAACAGATGCGGACAAACGGCTACTGGGTGAGCTATACCTGAGTCGATCGATGTTTCGATCTGTTGGTTTTTTCCAGAGAATTTTTTGAGATTTGTCGCAATTTTTTTGGTCATGCAATAAGGAGCCATCGTCATGCGTGTTTGTGTAATCGGTACTGGTTATGTCGGCTTGGTAACGGGAACTTGCTTGGCACACGTGGGACACGAAGTTGTTTGTGTGGACAACAATGAAGAAAAAGTCAAGATGATGCAAAGCGGACAATCGCCGATTTTTGAACCGGGATTGTCGGAAATGATGCAAAAATCGGCCCAAGAGGGTCGTTTGAGTTTTACCTCCGATTTAGGTGCTGGGGTGGACCACGGCGATGTTCTGTTTATTGCTGTGGGTACGCCGGCGTTGCCTAGCGGCGAAAGCGATACTCGCTACGTGGAGGCGGTGGCCAAAGGGATTGGTTCCCACCTCGATCGCGGTTATAAGGTGATTGTGAACAAATCTACTGTACCGATTGGTTCTGGCGACTGGGTACGGATGATCGTTCTCGATGGCATTGCCGAACGCCAGCAGGCTTTGGTTGGTGCTGGTAACGTTTCTTCTGGCGATCGCGTGGCTTCTGAAATTGGGGTAGAATTTGATGTGGTCAGCAATCCCGAGTTTCTCCGGGAAGGGTCGGCGGTATACGATACGTTCAATCCCGATCGCATTGTTCTCGGCAGCAACAGCAGTCGCGCTTTGGAGGTGATGACCCAACTGTACGAACCGATTGTCAAGCGCGTTCAAGCTGAAGATCCGTCGTTATCACCAGTGCCGGTGCTAACGACGGATTTGAGTTCGGCGGAAATGATTAAATATGCTGCGAATGCCTTTTTGGCGACGAAAATCAGCTTTATCAACGAAGTGGCGAATATTTGCGATCGCGTTGGCGCGGATGTGGTGGAAGTAGCCAAAGGCATGGGTCTTGATTCCCGTATTGGCCATAAGTTCTTGCAAGCTGGTATTGGCTGGGGTGGGTCTTGCTTCCCCAAAGATGTGTCGGCGTTGGTGCACACAGCGGATGACTACGGCTACGATGCGAGCTTGCTCAAGTCAGCCATTTCGGTCAACCACCACCAACGCCAAATTGCTATTGAGAAACTCCAGAAGGAATTAAAAATTCTCAAAGGCAAAACCATCGGTTTGTTGGGTCTGACGTTCAAACCCGATACCGACGATATGCGCGATGCACCTTCTTTGATTCTCATCGAACAGCTTAACCGTTTGGGTGCTAAGGTCAAAGCCTACGACCCCATTGTTTCGCAAACGGGTGTCGGTCAAGGTTTGTCTGGGGTAATTGTGGAAACGGACCCGGAACGGTTGGCGGATAGTTGCGATGCTTTGGTTTTGGTCACGGATTGGCAGCAGTTCCAGAAGTTAGATTTTGCCAAAATGGCGTTGCTGATGACTCATCCGGTGATTATTGACGGTCGCAATTTCCTCAACCGGGAAACGATGCAACAGGCTGGTTTCCGCTACGTTGGTGTCGGTCGTTCTTGATGGCTGTTTGACGAACGTTAGGCAATTTCGGCGAACTAGAGGCGCTGCGCGCAGCGCCTCTCCCCATGGCATAAGCTATAGAAGCAGCAAGTTATGCTGGCAGGAATTGCTGGCCGATATAGCCGACGATGGCACCTCCCAACACCAGCCAGGCGGCGTTGGTGCGGTAGCGAACTACTAAAAAGCCAGCGATCGCGGTAATGGCAATTGCCAGAAAATCCCAAGGATCGAATAAGGTGGTGACAGCCAGGCGTGCGGTTACCACTGCCATTAAGCTGACGGCACTCACGTTAATGGCATCCAAAAACGCACTCATGGTTGCTGACGATCGCATACGCGGAATTTGCGGGTTGAGCAGCAACACAAACAAAAAAGAAGGGGTAAAAATTCCCAATGTGGCGACCATGGCACCCGGCCAGCCGGAAACCAGGTAGCCAATAAACGTAGAAGTGGACAAAACCGGACCGGGGGTAAACTGACCGATCGCGATCGCATCGAGCAATTGTTGCTGGGTCAACCAACCGAATCCTTCCACTAATTCTCCTTCCAAAAATGCAACTAAGACATAACCGCTGCCAAATAGAATGCAGCCTACTTTTAAAAAGAATACTCCTAACTGCCATAAAGGAGCGCTGGTCGTGGCTTCGGCGGCTGCTGACCCAGCCATAGCCAACAACGGCAACCAAAACCCATTTTTATCGCCATCTCTGGGAAACCGCCAAGACAGCAACGAGTCCCGTCGCAGCCACAGCATTCCCAAAAAGCCGCCCAATAACAGAGCCACGGCTGCGTTGATGGGGAATACAAGTAAAATAATGGCAACCAGAATCCATAGAACAAATAGCTCGCGGCTTTTAACTGCTTTTTTTCCCAACCGCCACAAAGCGCCAAAAATGACAGCAATCACCGCCGGTTTGATGCCGTACAGTAAAGGAGCAATTTGCGGAATTTGTCCGAAAGCTACGTAAACCCACGCCAAAACTCCAGTAATTACAATTGCTGGCAAGAGAAAGCAAACTCCTGCCACCAGCAGTCCTGGCAAGCCGCCGTAGGTGTAGCCTACGTGAATGGCCATTTCCGTGGAGTTGGGACCGGGAATCAAATTGGTGGCCCCTACCAAATCTAAAAAATGCGATCGCGAAATCCATTGGCGTCGGTTAACCACCTCATCTTCCATCATGGCAATATGCGCCGCCGGTCCGCCAAAGCCAATGACCCCTAATTTAAAAAAAACTTGGGCGAGTTCCCTCAGTTTGTTTTGAGCAATAGAATTCATAAGATAAATTTATCTCATTTCCGTAGATAACAAAAGTTATTTTCTAGCAAGCCTAGCTAATGGTGGTTAATGTTTGGTTATCCCCATCTAAGCAGAGGGGAAAAAGGAGAAGAGGATAGAGTCGTTTCCTTCTGGAGACCAAAATGTTTCATAGGGGTGGTGAAAGTTCCTGAAATTCTGCGATTCGCCATTTTTTCTTGGGAACAGAGTTTTCGAGAATAGGAAATTGGCAAAATCCCATCCCAGCCTGGGATACAAGGTTTGGTAAAGGTGAGAAGGAAACGACCCTGGAGAAGATGGGAAAAACAGGGGAAATCCCTCTGTGTCAATTGTCCAAAATATGCTAATTTAGGAAGAATATATCTATAAATTCCGTTGGCAAGATTTGCCCGTAGCGATTGCCAGAGGGCAGCCGAAATTATTTTTCCTACATTTTTTCTTTCCTTCTTGCCAATTTCGTCGAAATCACAAGCATTTGGAAAATAGCCGTGACTCCACAAACCGCGCCAGCTCAAAGTACCCAACCAGTAGGAGATGTTAACCGGCAAACCATCGTTATTTTAGACTTCGGTTCGCAATACTCCCAACTTATTGCCCGTCGTATCCGCGAAACTCAGGTCTACTCCGAAATTCTCTCCTACCGCACCAGTGCCGAACAGCTGCGGAAACTCCAACCCAAGGGGATTATTATCTCTGGCGGTCCCAACTCCGTTTACGACTCTGGCGTTCCCCACTGCGACCCAGAAATTTGGCATTTGGGGGTGCCAGTGTTGGGGATTTGCTATGGCATGCATTTGATGGTGCAGCAGTTGGGGGGAGAAGTCAAACGCGCCGAAAGAGCGGAATACGGCAAATCTTCGCTAACCATTGACGATCCCACCGATTTGCTCACCAATGTGGAAGATGGGTCTATCATGTGGATGAGCCACGGGGATTCGGTGGTGCGTTTGCCGGAAGGGTTTGATATTTTGGCCCATACGCAAAATACACCCTGTGCCGCGATCGCCGATCACCAAAGTAAAATTTACGGGGTACAATTTCACCCAGAGGTGGTGCATTCGGAAGGCGGCATTGCCCTAATTCGCAATTTCGTCTACCACATTTGCAACTGCGAACCCACTTGGACCACAGAAACCTTTGTGGAAGAGGCAGTCCGAGAAATTCGCGGTCAGGTAGGCGACAAGCGGGTTTTGCTGGCCCTTTCCGGCGGCGTAGACTCATCTACTTTGGCTTTTCTGCTACACAAAGCCATTGGCGACCAACTGGTGTGCATGTTCATCGACCAAGGGTTCATGCGCAAAAATGAACCGGAACGGTTGGTGAAGCTATTTCGAGACCAATTCCACATTCCGGTCAGCTATGTAGATGCTAGAGAACGCTTTCTCCAAGCTGTAGAAGGGGTGGTAGACCCAGAAGAAAAACGCCGCCTCATTGGTCACGAGTTTATTAAAGTCTTTGAGGAAGAGTCCACGCGCTTGGGACCATTTGACTATTTGGCCCAAGGAACCCTCTATCCTGATGTGATCGAATCTGCCAATACCAACATCGACCCCCAAACTGGGGAACGAGTTGCGGTCAAAATCAAAAGCCACCACAACGTTGGCGGCTTACCCAGCAATTTGCGGTTTAAGCTGGTGGAACCCTTACGGCGTTTGTTCAAAGACGAAGTGCGGGAAGTGGCGCGCAATGTTGGTTTACCCGATGAAATTGTCAACCGCCATCCGTTCCCAGGACCGGGATTGGCGATTCGCATTATTGGGGAAATTACCGAAGAACGGTTGGAAATCCTGCGAGATGCCGATTTTATCCTACGTCAGGAAATCAATCGCCAGCAACTGTACCATCACTTCTGGCAGGCTTTTGCTGTTTTGCTACCGCTTCGTAGTGTCGGTGTCATGGGAGACCAACGCACCTATGCCTATCCGGTTGTGTTAAGAATTATTACGAGCGAAGACGGCATGACGGCGGATTGGGCGCGGGTTCCCTATGATTTTCTAGAGACAGTTTCCAATCGGATTGTCAACGAAGTGCGTGGGGTCAATCGCGTGGCGTACGATGTGACTTCCAAACCACCGGCTACGATTGAGTGGGAATAACGCTGCTGCCGTGTTTTTGGATAGAGGGGAAGTTTCCCCTCTTTGCTTCTACCAGGAGGAAAAACGAACAACGTATGTTGACATCCAATTTGGCAGAGTTAGACATTATTAACGATGAGTTCTCGATACTGGCTTTTGGGTTTGACGCCTTTCATTTCTGCCAGTAGCTTTTTGTTTTTAAAGAACTGGACGGTTGGTGTTCCCGTGACACCAGCGCCTTCAGCAATATTGGGTTCGGCGTCGATATCGATTTCTACGCAGTACATTTGACCGTTGAATTCTTTGATGACTTTGTCGAGGATGGGTTTGAGGGTGTGGCAAGGACCGCAGGTGGGGGCAACGTAGCGGACCATAATTAAGCGATCGCTATCGTGATACAATTTGCGAATGGCATAGCTTCCCCGGTGGAAAGTCACGTTGGGGTCAAATGTTTCTTCGGTATCCGCAGCTGATTTTTCTGATTCTTCGTAGCTGGGAGTTTCCATTTGTTCGCTACTTTGGTGGAACTCCTGCGCCAAGCCTTTTTCCGTCAGCCAGCGCTCTGCTAACATGGCACCCATACAACCAGACCCGGCAGCGGTAACCGCCTGGCGAAATACGTAGTCTTGCACGTCGCCAACGGCATAAACGCCTTCAATATTGGTTTCCACATGATTGCGGGTAATAACATACCCCTTCTCATCCAATTCTATCTGTCCTTGGAACAATTGGGTATTGGGCGTATGACCAATGGCGTAGAACAATCCCTGCGCAGCAATTTCCCTTTGTTCGCCAGTTTGGTTATTTTTTACCTTCACCCCTTCCATTTGTTTGCCTTCCGTACCAAATACATCCACAGCTTCGGTGTTCCAGTGGACGGTAATTTTGGGATGATTTAAGACTCGGTCTTGCATAGCTTTGCTGGCACGCATTTGGTCGCGACGAACCAGCAAATGAACGTGAGAACCGTATTTGGTGAGATAAACGGATTCCTCTGCTGCCGTATCGCCGCCACCAATCACCACGAGTTCTGCATTTTTGAAGATAGGACTGGCACCGTCGCAGATGGCACAGGCGGAGATGCCTTGGTTCCAGAATTTGTCTTCGCTGGGAAGGTGCAAGCGTTTGGCATTGGCACCGGTGGCGATAATGATGCTGTGTGCTTTGATTTCCCGTTCTTGGGAACGTATGGTAAAAGGACGCTGCTGCAAATCCACGTAGGTTACGTCTTCGGTGACCAATTCTGCACCCCAACGGACTGCCTGTGCTTTCATTCTCTCCATGAGTTGCGGACCGGTAATGCCGTCGGGAAAGCCGGGATAGTTCTCCACTTCGGTGGTGGTCATTAGCTGACCCCCTGGCAATCCACCGGTTTGGTATCCTTCAAAGACAAAGGGTTTTAGGTTGGCGCGCGCTGCGTACAAGGCAGCGGTGAATCCGGCTGGACCGGAACCGATGATGACCAGGTTTTCTACTTGGGGACTTGCCATATCGCTCCCAACTCATAACGACTTCGCTTTGCTCTATTATAACGATCTTGGTGATAGAATGAGCGTGCTATCTGTTTCTCGATCGCCGAGCAAATTGCATTTTTATGGTTGGGGGTTGTTATTGATTTTGGGTGGCACTAGGGGAATGGGTCAATCACCAAATTTGTCCTGCTCCTATTATTTTCTCAGTTCTGCGAGCGATCGCTTCATGATTTTTATAACAAATATTCTCTACTGACAATCTTCTGCTACACCGATCCCAAAGGATCCATTGTAGGATGGAGGGCTAATTTCATGACTCATTTTGGTGTTATCTGTCCGAAGTGACATACTCCAGACAGCGACCGCTACGCGGTACGCTGCTGCTTTCTCCTCCCTTTAGAGGGATTCGCGTTTTTTAGTGAGGCGATGTCCCACCCCACTTTCTTCATTAAAATTCCTGAGTTTACATCCCTTTGGAATTCCATACCGCAATGAGGATAACTGTGCCAACGGTCAGATAACTCTTTCGGAACTCGGTTGAGACAGTTAGAGCGATGCTGAGAGGTTCCTTTTGGATTTACCTTAATGATTTGCTTACCAGCTTTTTCGGCCGAGCAGGTGGTGTTCAGCGTGCAGTAGATATGATTGAAAAGGCGATATCCACAGGCAAACGAGTTGTAGATTAAGGGATTTCTATAGTATAACTCCAGAAAAGGAGAAGGAGGCGAAACCATGTTTTCTCTCTGGTGAAATTTTCTGGTTTCATTCGATTGATTCTGTGCACCAACAGAGATTCTCATGAGTGTTAATTTTGTTTTCAAACCGGATTTATTTTTGGTATGTGGCTTGGGAAGTTTGGGACAACATTCGATCGCCACGTTAAAGCAATTTGGTGTTTTGGTGCATGCCATCAATGACTTTTATCCCCAACATTGGGAAACCGATGTTTTGCCGGATTTGTTTGTTGAGGGGGATTTTCGCTACCAGCAGGTACTGGAAAAAGCAAAAATTCGCCAATGTCGGGCGGTTTTGCTGGTGAGTAGTAATGAAAATATTAATTTGGATGCGGCGTTTGCGGCTAGGTTGCTCAATCCCGATATTCGGATTGTGATTCGTTCCAATAAGTTGAATTTAAATCAATTGCTGACGACTCATTTGGGGAATTTTGTGGCTTTTGACCCGGCGAGTTTGTCGGCGGATGCGTTTGCTTTGTCGGCGCTGGGAGAGACGACGTTGGGATGTTTTTCTTTGGATGGCAAACTTATGCGGGTGGTGAAGGAAACGATTTCATGGGATAGCCACTGGCGCGATCGCACGTTGGTGGATTTTAAAAACCGCTACCGCCGGGTTATTGCTCATTTGCGCAGCGATCGCTTGGTAAAGTTTCACCAATGGCAACCGGAGGAACCAGTAAAGCCTGGTGATGAGGTGATTTATATAGAAACTTTTCTGATGTCAAATGAGGAAAGTTCTCCGACAATGCCCAGTTCGCGATCGGGTTTTTCTATTTTTTCTAAATATAATTGGTCTTTTCTAAAACAAGGGGTGCAGGATTTTTGGTTTGCCGAACACCGTCGTTTGCGGCGAGTCGCCATGGTTTCTTCGATCGCGGTGGCTGCTCTCTTGCTGTTGGGAACCATATTATTCCTATGGACCTATCCCAATAGCAGCTTGCGGGATGCTGTCAATGCCACCATTGGCTTGTTGCTGGGGGGATATCCTGATGTGGTGGGTGGGGTGGAAGCCGATCCACAAATTCCCAGTTGGCTGTTGCTTTTTAGTCTGGGACTGACGGTGGCAGGCACGGCATTTGTGGGTGTCTTATATGCGTTGCTGACGGAACGGCTGTTGAGCGCTCGCTTTCAGTTTACCATTAAACGTCCGCCAGTTCCTGCGGAAGACCACGTGGTGTTGTATGGGTTGGGTAGGACGGGACGCAGCATCGTAACTTGGTTGCAAAAGTTCGGACAGCCGGTGGTCGCGATCGCACCTACGGGATTGGCACCGGAAATTTTACCGGAATTGCCAGTAGTTACGGGAGATATGGCTTCTTGTTTGGAAGCGGCGAATTGGTCCACCGCACGCAGCATGATTTTGGCTACCGATGATGAAATGCAGAATCTGGAGTTGGGGTTACTGGCTCATACAAAGAATGTAGAGGCGGGGTTGGTGATTCGTACGTTCAACCAGCGATTTAGCGATAATTTAGCCCAATTATTACCCTATGCTCACGTTCTCTGCGCCCATGCTTTGGCAGCGGAAGCTTTTGCTGGGGCAGCTTTTGGGGAAAATATTGCGGGATTGTTCCGTCTGTACGGGGAAACGGTTTTGGTAACGGAATATTGTGTTGAGTCGGGGGATACCTTGCATGGGTTAATGCTGGCACAGGTGGCGTATGGCTACGAAGTGATGCCGCTTTTGCACCAAAATCCGGGCGGTCAGGCGAAATTTTTGCCTTCCGACGATCTACAATTGGCTATTGGCGATCGCTTGGTGGTGTTAGCTACTACAGAAGGATTGCGCCGGATTGAAAAAGGAGAACGCGGCCAACCGACTTATGGGATGGTGGTGGATAGGGCAATGACGGCAGAAGCAGTATTTGAAGGTGCCAATGCGATCGCGCGGATTGTGGGTTGCGATATTGGCAAAGCTAGGGATTTTATGGTATCCTTACCTGTATATCTTCCCCATCCTCTATATTTTCACCAAGCCAAACGCTTGCTGCGACATCTCACACGCAATCGTGTGGATGCTCGTGTGGTGCCTTTTGCTCAAATTGCCAATGGCCAGCTAAGGCAATAAGTTTCCAAGTAGCTGCATGGTTTCAATCTGGGGGCATCCATATAACGTAAATTAACCGAACCACCAACCAAGTAACCAATGCGTAGGCACCAATGGCAATCAAAGCGTTAATTTCAAATATGTTGTTTTCCCCAAAAGTAGGATTTTGAAATAAATTGTTAAAAGGAGCGACAAATGGTTGGGATAGTTTGTAAATAAATATAGCGAACTGGTTTTGGGGATTGGCACCAAACAAACGCAGAAAGATGCGTAAGGACAGCAAAATGCCCAGCGCACCGGCTAAATAATATATAAACTGTACGGCTTTGTTAACGGCAGCTTCCCGTTGTGCTAGTTCTATCCGACGTTCTTCTTGGTAGAGCTGCCATTGTTCGGAAGGTTGGGAGCGCTTGAGATGTTGCTCGTGGGAACCAGAACCCAGGTGGGTTTGGGATTCTTGCCGTTGGGTACGTTCTGGATCTGGCTGTTGTTGGTTTTGGCGATCGCGCTGTTCACTCATAAGATGATTGTACTATAGAAGGTTACCAGCCATCAGCCCCACCGGCCAACAGCTGGTAACCAGAGGCTAGAAGAAGTTTCTATTTCTTAGCCGATTTTAGATAATTGAGAACGGTATCGGCATCAGAAACTTCATAGGGGTCTTGGGGATAGTTATCGGAGAAACCAGGTTCGATAAACATTTTTTCGATTTCCCCGTCGTTAACCACCATGGCATAGCGCCAGGAACGCAAACCAAAGCCTAGGTTTTCTTTTTCCACCAACATACCCATTTGTCGGGTAAAGTCAGCATTGCCATCGGGAAGCATGAAGACTTTTTGCACCCCTTGCTGTTTGGCCCATTGGAACATCACAAAAGCATCGTTTACAGACAGGCAAATCACCTCGTCGATGCCTTGCGCGCGAATTTCGTCGTACAGTTCCTCAAAGCGAGGCAAGTGGTTGGAAGAACAGGTTGGCGTGAAGGCACCGGGTAGTGCGAAAACAACTACACGCTTGCCACCGAAAATGTCTTGGGTGGTTTTGTCTTCCCAGCGGAAGGGATTATCTCCACCGATGGATTCGTCTCTGACGCGGGTTTTAAAGGTAACGTTGGGAACGTGAGTTCTAGTAGCTTCAGCCATAGTTTCTCCGATTGTTTGCGATTGCAACAACATTTGTATAGGGGCTGGCGTGGCCCCTTCGGTGGTTATTGTATCTCAATTTGTTGCACTTTGTAGTCATAATGATTTCGTTTAAGCAAAAAATTAAGTAGCGATCGCGTTGCCAACAAACAGTAGCTGTTTTCGCTATCGTAGTATGGTAGGGGTGGATATTTTCAAGCACCATTACGATCAACAATTGCGATCGCCAATGTTATTGTACCGACGTCCTGGAATTCTAAGTATAGCTATGGCCGGTTTGCTGCTGCTGGCCACCTCCTGTGCCAATAGCGAAGCAGGACGTTCTGTGGAAGAATCGTTACAACCAGACCCGCGTTTGCTGTCAGATCAACAAGGTCAGACCCAAAACGCCTCGCCAGCATCGCCAACCCTGCCGGCAGAGTTTCCCCCATCCATTCCCATTTATCCCGACAGCCAACTGCAAGAGGTCAAATCTCAAGGAGAATCCAGTTGGCTGACCCAATGGAAAGCAGCAAACACATCCCGCCAGGAAATTTTGCAATACTACCAACAACAGCTGCAAGATAGCGGCTGGCAATTGCAAACACAAACCACCAACCAACCATCGCAAATTGTCGCACAACGGGATAGCCTGCAACTTACGGTATCGTTGCGATCGCTCTCTGGCAACCAGCGACTATCTTCCCAAGCCGCCACCACCTTCACCCTGGAAACCTCCCAACCATCAGAAATCTCCGAAACACCAACCGCGACACCTTCTCCCGCCAGCCAAATCACGCCTACTCCCGAAACCACATCTACCCCATCGCCAACCCCATCGCCATCACCCACTTCCTCACCAACCTTCTCCGATTTAGAACCAGCGCCAGAAGAAATTCGCAGTTACATCCGCGACTTGGCGAAATTAGGCATTTTGGAACCAGCCACCGAAACCGGTGAATTTCAACCCAACCAACCTATCACCCGACGAACATTTGCCCGCTGGTTGTTTTTAGCCCATAATAAAATTTATGCCCAACAACCGGGTCAGCGTTTGCGCCAAGGAGTGAAATCCTCACAACCCGTCTTTGGTGACGTACCCACCAGCGATCGAGATTTTGCGCCAATTCAAGGTTTAGCCGAAGCTGGCA
The DNA here is from genome assembly GCF_001870905.1 of Geitlerinema sp. PCC 9228. Classification (NCBI taxonomy): domain Bacteria; kingdom Bacillati; phylum Cyanobacteriota; class Cyanophyceae; order Geitlerinematales; family Geitlerinemataceae; genus Geitlerinema; species Geitlerinema sp. PCC 9228. The sequence goes on along the minus strand of NZ_LNDC01000177.1, from coordinate 73,991 downwards.
TTATTCCCTATCCGCAAACCGGCGAAGACAGCCAAACCCAATTCAACCCCGACCAACCTTTAACTCGTTCCCAGTTGTTGCGTTGGAAAGTACCGTTGGATGTTCGCAAATCCCTGCCAGCGGCTTCTGTGGATGCCGTCAAGGAAAAATGGGGATTTCAAGATGCGCAGAAAATTAACTCCGAAACCATGCGTGCCTTGCTTGCCGATTATAAAAATGGCGATTTGTCCAACGTTCGCCGTGCCTTTGGCTATACGCGACTGTTTCAACCCAGCAAACCAGTGACCCGCGCCGAGGCAGCCGCTGCTTTGTGGTACTTTGGTTCTCAAGGGGAGGGATTGTCGGCAAAGAATGTTTTGGAAATGAACTCGTCTGGTACTAGCCATAGCGGGTAGGGGGTTTCCTTCGACCCAGACACGCCAATCCCTTAGAATATCCATACGTAGCAATAGATGTAATAGGTTAAAAACATGCAGCAGCGTCAATCTCCCATTCCCGTTATTGTAAACGGTGCCGCCGGCAAAATGGGTCGCGAAGTGGTAAAAGCAGTTTCCCAAGCCGAAGACATGACCCTGTTCGGTGCTATTGACAAAAATCCGCAATACATGGGGCAAGATGTCGGCGAAGTGGCTAGCTGTGGTGCTTTGGAGGTTCCCATTCTCGACGATTTGCAGGGAACCATGGTCATGGCTGTACAGGAAAAACAGCCGGGGGTGATGGTGGATTTTACCCATCCCGATAGCATTTACGATAACATCCGCACCGCGATCGCGTATGGCATTCGACCCGTAGTAGGAACCACCGGCTTAACCGCCAAACAACTCGACGAACTGGCGGATTTTGCCGAAAAAGCCAGCATGGGTGCGTTGATTGTTCCCAATTTTTCCATTGGCATGGTCTTACTGCAACAAGCCGCCATTCGCGCATCTCAATATTTCGAGAACGTAGAAATCATCGAACTCCATCACAATCAAAAGGCAGATGCCCCCAGCGGTACGGCGATTAAAACCGCTCAAATGCTGGCAGAGCTGGGCAAAACTTACAATCCTCCCCAAGTAGAGGAAAGTGAGAACATGGCCGGTGCCAGGGGAGCGAAAGCACCGGAAAATATTCCCATTCACAGCATTCGTCTGCCGGGATTGCTGGCTCACCAGGAAGTTATTTTTGGTGGTCCCGGACAAACGTATACGTTGCGTCACGACACCATCGATCGTGCCTCATTCATGCCTGGGGTTTTGCTTGCCGTACGTAAAGTTTTGGAACTAAAAACTTTGGTGTATGGTTTAGAAAAAATCCTGTAATTAGAGGATTAGGGTGGGTATGCCCACCCTAGGGTCTATGATATGCTTTATTCTGTTTTAAATTTTGATAACATTAAGTCGAAGTAAGTATCAATAATGCCATCCCTTGTGGAAGTTCGGAAAAGACCGATCTCTCATTATCTCTATAGCATGGTTCTAGAGGGTAGGAGTGAGGAGTAAGTAGCGCATCCAGGTGAATACCGTTTCCTTAAAATATGCAATAAATAATTGGGATATTTTGGTAGGGGTGCAACGCGTGAGTAGGGGCGCAACGCGTGAGTAGGGGCGCAACGCGTGAGCGCCCCTACCAGGGCAATTGGCAAATTCCATACAATTGTTGTTTTTCAGAAATAGGATCGAGCCCTTCATTTTATCGATCTAATAACTAAAAGCAATCAAAAATGGATTGACTATAACAAAAAAGTATATTTACAATTGAACCCAACATAAAGAAAACCAGTTATTCGAGTTATGCAAAAAAAACAAATTGCCCTCGCCGGCACGACTTTTTTGGCGTTGTTCCTGGGAATTTTTCCAGCTTCCCCAGGTGTCGCTCAAGAGTTCAAACCGAAAGAAGCTGGAGATATTTTAATTCGATTGCGGGGAATTGGTGTTATACCCGATGAGGATAGCGATTTAACATCAAACGATATTGACATTTCTGGGGAAGCCAGGGTTGATGACGATTACGTTCCGGAGTTAGATATTAGTTATTTTTTCACAGATAATTTAGCTGTTGAACTTATCCTAGCCACAACTCGTCACGACGTAGAAGCTATTGACACGCCTTTAGGAGATGCTGACTTGGGAGAAGTGCAACTTTTACCGCCAACGCTCACATTACAATACCACTTTCTCTCCCAAGAGCGATTTAGTCCCTATGTGGGAACCGGTGTGAATTACACGATATTCTTCGATGAAGAAGACGGCGATGCCACAAACATTGAATACGACGATAGATTTGCTTTTGCTCTTCAAATAGGAGCTGACTACGCTATTGTTGGTAATTGGTCGCTAAATTTTGATGTCAAAAAGATATTTTTAGATACTGAGGTAGATGTTTCAGTTGGAGGAACTGATGTGGATGCGGATGTAGGCATCGATCCTTGGATTTTCAGTATTGGTGTAGGGTATCGTTTTTAACACCAATTCAATTTCATTGGCTCGAAGGAAGCATACCCTCTTGAAAAGAGAAAAGGTTTTTGTAGGAGCGTATCTAGGCTAAAATAGTAGGTAATACTATTTCTGAAAAACAACGATTGTCTGGAATTTGCCAATTGCCCTGGTAGGGGCGCTCACGCCTTGCGCCCCTACAAAAATGCCTCTATTATCTCTTGCAAATTATTAAGGAAATGGTATAACGCTAAAACTTCTTGTGGTTTTTTCTCTCCTCCCCCTCCTCCCACTCCTCCCCCTCCTCCCACTCCTCCCCCTCCTCTATCTCAAACGTGGTCTTTGCATATCGAATTTGGTATCACTTCTAACTTTGCAAACAAGCAGCCAAATCTTCATCGGGGGTGGAAATTGGCTTCAGGTTGTACTGCTGCGAGAGCAATTGCAAGACATTGGGAGAAATAAACGCCGGTATGCTGGGACCGAGGCGAATATCTTTGATGCCTAAGTACAGCAGCGTCAGCAAAATTGCCACCGCTTTTTGTTCGTACCAAGAGAGAACCATCGATAGCGGCAGTTCGTTCACATCCACCGAGAAAGCATTCGCCAGCGTCAAAGCAATTTGAATGGCAGAGTAGGCATCGTTGCACTGACCCACATCCATCAAGCGGGGGATGCCGTCGATGTCTCCCAGATTTTTATCGAAGAAACGGAACTTGCCGCAAGCTAGGGTGAGAACCACACAATCGTTGGGAACTTTTTCCACAAATTCGGTATAGTAATTGCGGGTAGGTTTGGCACCATCGCAACCGCCAACCAGGAAGAAGTGGCGAATATCTCCTTGTTTGACTGCCTCGATAACCTTATCCGCTACTTGCGAAACGGCATTGCGAGCAAATCCCGTGGTGACGCAACGGGAATCACCGTCGGTGGTAAAACCAGACATGGCTAATGCTTGTTCGATGACGGGGGTAAAATCATCGTTTTGGATATGGGGTAAACCAGGAAAACCTACCGGACCGGCGGTATAAACGCGATCGCGATAGTTATCTCGCGGCGGCATCAGGCAGTTGGTGTTGAGAACAATGGGACCGGGAAACTCGGCAAATTCCTTGGTTTGATTTTGCCAAGCGGTACCATAGTGACCGTATAAGTGAGGATATTTTTGTTTTAATTTGGGATAGCCGTGTGCCGGCAACATTTCTCCGTGGGTATAGACGTAGATGCCTGTGTTTTGAGTTTGCTGCAGCAGTTTTTCCAACTCTAGCAAATCGTGACCGGACATTAAAATGGCTTTGCCGCGTTTGGCACCCAAAGGAACGCTGGTGGGTACGGGGTCGCCGTAGGTTTGCGTATTGCCAGCATCCAACAGTTCCATGGTCCGCAGGTTGACTTTCCCCAGTTCTAGGGCAATTTCTACCCAATCCTGCAAGCTTTTGTCTTGGCTATCTAAAGCAGCTAAGGCACGATGGCAAAATTCATATACGCTATCGTCGTGTTGACCGAGTTCGGCAGCATGGAAAGCATAAGCAGCGATGCCTTTTAGTCCGTACAAGACGGTCAGTTTGAGGGAGAATATATCTTTGTTGGTGCCGGATTGACCAATGAATTCGTATTCGATATCTTTGCCTTGTTGTACCAAGTTGGCTTGGTCGCTAGCGGGTTGGAAATTTGCTAAATCCGACCAAAGTGGCGTACTGCCGGTGGCGGCGATGCGATTTTTCAGGTCTTCTCGCAACGCGATCGCTTTTTGGATATAATTACAAAAGTCTTCTGGGTCAAAGTTAACGTTGGTGAGGGTAGCAAACAGTGCCTCGCAGGTAAAAACATCAACCTCTCTGTCAGTTATACCTACTTCTCTGGCTTGTAAAGCAACTTCTCCCAATCCCCGCAAACAGTGAGCGAGTAAATCTTGCAAAGCATCGACTTCCGGGGTTTTGCCGCAAGCACCCATTTTATAGCAAGCTTCGCCTTTGGTGGTTTGTTCGCATTGGCTGCAAAACATATGGTTTCTCTCCTTCCTGCTGGTCTATTGTTACTCTATCCGAACTGCGGGGAAGATTTCCTTGACCTAAGTCAAATCGCAGCCAATTTCTAGAATTTTGTTGTTGGTAGCAAAATACAAAATTCCCTCTATCAAGAAAATAAAAAAAGTAGGGTGCAACAAAACACCCTACCAAGACAAATGGTTCTAAAGATGGGTTGGGTTATGCCAGAGAAGTGATTTGGATATCGTCTTCAGTGATGTTGCTGGCATCTACACCTGTTAGACCTGCGATCGCTTCTCCGTTGACAGAGATAACCGTACCACCAGTAGCTTGTAAAATACTGACATCTTCAAAAGTGATATTTTCCGGTTGGGGTGGCATGTCATTGCTAATCAATTCCAACGTATCCACGCCATCTTGATAATCGCCAATGAAGTTGACACCGTCTTGGGAAGTTAGTGAGAAGACATCGCTGCCAGCACCACCAATAATGGTGTCTTCTCCTGCGTTACCAGTAAGTGTGTCGTTCCCCTCTCCACCAAGGAGGATATCGTTGCCATCGCCGCCATTGAGGATATCGTTTCCGAAATCGCCGCTGAGAAGATCGTCTCCTGGGTTGTTCGCAAGAAAGTTGTCGTTGCCTTGACCGCCAAAGATGGTGTCATTTCCTTGCAAGCCAGACAAGACATCATCGTCGCTGCCACCATTTAGGATATCGTCGCCGAAATCTCCATTCAAGCGATCGCTACCAGTACCACCGAGGAGATTGTCGTTGCCTTGACCGCCAAACAGGGTATCGTTACCGTCGTTGCCGTCAATGGTATCCGTTCCCTGATTGCCAAAAAGCAAGTCATTGTCACTACCACCATTGATATTTTCATTACCATCACCGCCAAGTGCAACATCGTTGCCAGCATCCCCTTGGAGATTGTCGTTATCCGAACCACCAAAGAGGATATCGTTGTCGTCACCGCCACTTAAGTTGTCATCGCCGCTGTCGCCGAAGATGAAGTCATTGCCAGCGTCACCGCGAACGTTATCGTCTCCAGCAAAGACAGCAATGCCATCGCTGCCACCACCAGCAGTAACATCGTCATTTTCGTTAGAACCTTCTAACGTGTCGTTGCTATCGGAACCGGTAATGACATTCAAGAGACCATCGTCGTCACCGTCACCGTCGTCGCCATTACCGTTGTCACCGTCGTCGCTATCATCACCATCATCATCGTCATCATCGTCGCCATTGTCGCCATCACCGTCATCGATTTCCACATCAATACTGAAACTCTTATCAAACAGAGAGAACCGTTCGCCATCAGAAGCATTCCAGCGAAACTCCAAAGTTTCTTCAAAGCCAGCGTCAGGTTCTAGAAGCAACGAGTCAATCTCGCTAGCAGCAATAATTTGTTCTGGATTTACTTCTGTCTGACCCAGGAACAAAGTACCGTTTTCTGGCAAGCTTTCGATGGAAATGGCTTGCAATTCGCTGCCTTCCGGATCGGAGAAAGCTTCAGCAAAGGTATCGCCATTTAGATCGATTTGACCGTTGGCAGCAACTGTTCTGGTAATATCGACGTGTTCTATGCTGGGAGGATTGTTGGTGGTTCCACCACCATTTCCACCACCAGAGTCACCATCGTCACCACCATCACCGTCGTCACCGTCGTCACTATCGTCGCCATCATCTTGAGATGTATCCACATTGACATCGAGATTGACTACATTGACATCGAGATTGACTGCAGAAAAGCTGTTGGTATCTAAATCGTTGCCAGCGGCATCTTCCAGACCATTGTTTTCTACAGAGATAGCAGTAACATCAATGCCATCACTATCGTTATTGTCGTCACTTTGGATGGTGTAGGTAAAGACGGCGTTGCCATCGCTGTTAATAGTATCGAGATTGGCAGTGCGGGTGGTGCCACCGATATCCAATTCCAAGGAAGCATTGCCATTGGTAAGCAAATCTTCGTTGGCATCGGACCACCAACGTCAGAGTATCGTCGGTTGTCAGAGTGCCGCTGTTGGTAGTAGTGACGGCACTAATGGTGGGAGGTGTGGTGTCTCCTTGTTGAACTTCCACAGCACCAATATCGACCGTACCGTTGCTAATGCGATCGAACTCAGATCCGCGTTGGTCGTAGGGAATGCTTTCGCTGGTATCGCCATCTCCGTCTAAATCCTCGCTATCTGCGGGAACAGCACTGTTCGCACCACCATCAATTGCAGGACTTCCGTCAAGGGGAAGGTGGGTTGGCGTAGGACCGCCGTTATCGTTGAGAGAACCAAGTTGCGGGTTTTCGCTGATAAAGGTGGCATCGGTGACGTTCGTATCTTCGACAATATTGCTTCCGCCAGTACCAATGTTGCCACCGTCGTTTTGCAGATCGCGAAATCCTTGATTTTGAGCAATGATGGAATTATTAATGGTAACGGTATCTTTGTTGAAAATCCCAGCACCGTTGCCAGTTGCTGAATTTTCAAAAATCGTGCTGTTGTTTAGCGTAGCTGTTTTAAGATTAAAAATACCGCCACCATCTGAAGATGAGGTATTACCGGAGATAGTGCTGTTGGTCAAAGTCAGAATGGTTTCGCCGGAGAAGCCAGCATTATGAATGCCGCCACCTCTCTCCTCTACAGAATTACCAAAAATGGTACTGTTATAAATACGAGCTAAACCGCTGTTGTCAATACCGCCACCGTTACCGTTATCACCTGCAGAATTACCGGAAATGGTACTACCATAAATGCGAGCTGAGCCATTGTTGAAGAATCCCCCCCCTCCGTTATCTGCATAATTATTAGAAATTGTACTGTTCTGGATGTTAGCTGTGCTATTGAAGGTGAAGTTAGCAATCCCGCCACCATCGTCACTTGAAGAGTTTCCTGTAACAGTACTATCGCTAACAGAAAGAGTGGCGGAGGCATCATTGAAAATGCCGCCACCATCGCGAGTAGCAGAATTTCCAGAAATTTGGCTGTTACTGACCGTAGCAGTAGCATTTTGGCCGTTGAAAATACCAGCGCCATCGCCTCCAAACGATGTAGCGTTATCTTTTATAGTACTATTAGTAAAGCTAGCACTCGCATTCTCATTGTTGAAGATGCCGCCACCACTACCGTTGCTAGTATTATTGGCGATGGTGCTGTTGTTGAAAGTAGCTGTACTATAAATATCGTTGAAAATGCCACCTCCCGGGCCACCTCCCAGACCCGATCTGTTGTCAGAAACTTCACTGTTATTGAAGGTGGTGTTGCTGTTGGAATCGCTGAAAATACCGGCACCGCGAACAGCAGAATTTCCAGAAATAGTGCTATTTTTCAGGGTTAGTTCTCCCTGTAAGTTAACCCGAATGCCGCCTCCTTCTTCGGAGTTGGGTAAGGTAGAACTATTTCCATCGGATGGTGCTTCGCCACCTGTGACTACTACATTTTCTAAAGTAAGATTGGCATTATCCAATACTTGAAAAACGCGATCGCGTCGTTCGCTACCACCACCAATATTGCTGGCATCAATGGTGGCTTGACCGCTGCTGGTACGAATGGTGACGTTACCACTGTTGGCAATGTCGAGGTCGGCTACGGTAGCATCCGGACTAGATTCGGCATCGTTGGTATCGCTGAGACTGAGATTGTAGGTTTCGCCTCCTTGCAGTTCGATGATGTAGTCATTATCCGGATCGTTGTTGGCAGTCAGAATGGCATCGCGTAACGATAAGCCATTGCCGGTATTTGCCTCGCCGTCGCTTTCGTCTGTGGTGATATTAACGTTGAGGGTAATGGTATCCAAAATACCAGGATAGCTTTGCTGGGTGGTTTCGGAAATGGCTAGCGAAGAACGAACGTTCCCAATTTGTACCTCGAAGTTCCAGTTACCGCCTTGCTTGGCATTGCCGGTAATGCTGCTGGTGGCGGCGATATTCGCATTTGTCAGAACAGCCAGTTGTTCCAAGAAAGATTCGTTGCGAACGGTATCGGCAATACGGCAACCATACAGGAAAATATCCGCATCTGCTGCCAAGGCATCTCGCCAGCTTTGTAAGTTGCGTTCGTAGGTGGGTAGGGTTTGGCGGTTGAGAACGCTGTTGCCTACGTAGAGACACCCAGGCGAACCGTGAGCAATAATATGAATGGATTCAAGGTTGCGGTAATTTTCTAGGATTTCCCCAATCTGTTGGATGCCGTTGCGATCGCGATCGAGCAGAATGGCTTTGGTTCCGGGAACCATCCCTGCTATCAAGCTTTGGTAGTTCTCTACACTCGGATCGATCAATGCCAAAGATGTGCAACTGCCATCCTGCCGTAGATGCTGGCTAGTACAATTGTGTGTTTTTGCGCTCTCAACCGCGTTAGCTACACTATCCAATTCCGAAACTAAAGTGGCTTGAAAGGCAACTTGAACCATAACTATCTCCTTTTGATCCAAGAAATATCTCCGACTAGCCTTTATAGCTCGTACTTTTTTGGAGTGTCAATAGGGTTTTGGGAATCACCATCCAAGTTTCCTGTAGGTTTTCTCAACCAAAATACCTTCAATCCGCTTACTGTGCGTACTTCAGGATTTTTCATGGCGGCGTTTTTGCCAGACATCTGAATGGCTTATTCCGCGACAAAATTCAGTTTTTACGAGTTTCGGATAAGCTTAAGGCTGGAGATGGATCCATCATACATAGGAAATGGGAGATGGATCTTGGTGAATATGTCCTAAAAAAACAAACAAAAGACGATCGCGAAAAACTATTAGATGTAAAAATTGTAGGATTTTCATTCCAAAATGGGGGTAAAATCTTGCATAAGCATTAATTTCACCAACTATAGCCCCTGAATTCGGGAAGTTTCTGTACTAAGCCGTAGCTGCGCGGGTAGAAAGATTTCCCAACGCCAGGAACTTGGCACGCGCGATCGCGTCCTCTAAAACCGGGATTCTGTCTGGAAAGTATGGAAAGACACTCGTCCAAACAGGTAGGGAAAAGAACATTCAGGTTCCGTACAAGGCCGCGTTGTGTTTTATTATTTATCTAAATAGATATTTAAAAATTTTATATAATAATTAAATTAAAGGTAAATTTTAGTATAACTGCAATGTATAAAAGGCGCATTTTTGTTTTGATTTCGGCAAAATTCACATGGGGGGCGGCAATGTTAAATTTTTAGAAAATGTTTTTGGAAATTTGTTTCCGGTTATAGCGATCGCGATTATCAAGTGATATAGTAACGGTTGCTAGAGAATTTTCCTGGAGGATAAGTTTGTGAGACTTACAGCGATCGCTACGTCTGTATGCTCGCTACTTTGCGTGGTATCCCCAACGGTCAACGCTGCCAACCCCGACCACGTCAAGCAACTGCTAGAAACCAACGAATGCGAACGATGCGACCTACGACAAGCAGATTTGCAAGGAGCCAATTTACGGAAAGCTCGACTGGGAGGTGCTACCCTGGTAGGTGCCAATCTTCAAGGTGCCAACCTACGAGGAGCCATCCTCAATGAAGCCAATTTACAAGGTGCCAATTTGCGAGATGCAGATTTACGAGGCACGAATTTGGTTTCTAGCAATCTTCGCTTGGCACAACTGCAAAATATTCGTTTTAACAGACACACAAAATTTCACAATAGCAACCTCAAGCAAACGCAATTACCTGCGTGGCTTTGGTCCGATACGGTAGATCATCCATGGAAACACTGTTTTTGGAAATTGGGGCAACAAAATATTTTCAGTGGTTATCCTGATGGTACGTTTCGACCCCAACGACCGGTAACCCGTGCTGAGTTTGCGGCTATTGTTCGCAGTGCTTTCCCCGATGCAGCAACAGTGCGGGAAGCAACGCCGTTTCGAGATGTTTCTGCTAATTATTGGGCTGCAGATGCCATTCGCGAAGCCAATCGCACTGGTTTTCTCAGCGGATATCCGAGAAATTCCTTTCGACCCAATCTCCAGATTCCACGGGTACAAGTATTGGTTGCGATCGCCAGTGGTTTGGGACTAGAAATTCCCAACGGTAGCGATCGCTTCCTCCGTACTCTCACGGATGCGTTACCCGATGGCCATACAGATGCTATTCCCAATTACGCTACTGGGAAGATTGCAGCCGCCTTGCAGAAACAACTGGTCGTTCTTCCCCCTGGCGATCCATTTCTGCCAAACGAACCGGCAACTCGTGCCGAGGTGGCTGCCTCAGTTTGCCAGGCAAGGAGAAAACCTGGTGAGATAGAGGAGATACAGCTTCGCTATGTTTTCCAAGTACCTCCCGAACCCTCAGCACCAGCGAAATCCTGGGAAGATGCACCGTTACGCCACCGCTTAGATGTACAAGATGCTACCCTGGCTTTAAGCAACGACGGTCGAACCCTTGCCACCTATTTCCAGCAAGGCCAACAAGTGCGACTGTGGGATACGGAAACCGGCGAGGAACAACGAACAATTGCTGTTAGTGAAAACACGGAAATTCTAACCGCAGCGGTCTCTCCCAATGGAAACACCATAGCCACTTTAACCCGTTCCCAGAACCAACCATCGCTGGCAGTACAAATTTGGGATGCGCAAACGGGAGAAAATTTGCGATCGCTTTCTCCACTGGAACTTCCCCATAACGATGCAAACGACAACACAGAACTTCATATCAACCTCACTTACAGTCCAAATGGCGAGTTTTTGGCTACCAGTGTTAGCAGTTCCGAAAAAAATAGCAATCCCCAAGCCATTCAACTGTGGGATGTAGAAACTGGCAATCTGGTTCGGAGTTTGCAAACATCCCATCACCCCATCAGAAAAATGGTTTTTGCCCCCAATAGTACCCTGCTAGCGGCGGTTACCAGCGATAACAAGGTTCAACTGTGGAATGTAGAAACAGGAAAACAAGAGTGGGTACTCACAGATGCGTATAAAGTTCGCTCTTTTCTAGATTTTCGTGCTGATAGTGAGATGTTGTTGGTCATGGTGGATTTCGGTCGGACCCACGGCATCAGACTTTGGGATGTTCGTACGGGAGAGTTGCACCATACATTTGGTGGTCCCTTCGATCGCACTTTAAGCATGTATGCCCTTAGTTTTGAAGCGCAAAAAGTTTTTGGCGGTAGCTACGTGGTCGGTGAGGAACTCATTGATTTCTGGCGTCGTTCCATTTACGAGTTAGCTGATTTTCAAGAACCAGGCGGTAAAGACCACATTCGAGATGCTATCTTTAGTGCTGATGGTACCTCTTTGGTTGTTTCTACATCAGAAGCTCTTTATATTTACTAGGATGGAACTTGATTTTGCGGGGAGAGACAAAGAATAATTTTCTTTCACTCTAACCCACTTTCCCTTAGAATCACGAAAATTGATAGGGGGTGATTAGAAATTTCTATTCTCCCCCTTAAATTGATGGTAATTGTTTGCTACAAACAAGTCTCTGTTTCGTATTTGTAGTTGAAATGGCGACAATTTTTATATGAAATCCACTTGAATAGATTGAATCGCTCTCAGACCCCCGGCTGCAATCCCTGAGCTTGCCGAAGGGTCGCCGTCCCCCTTAGCAATGGGGACTACAGGGGGTTCTTCCCCATAAGTCTATAGCCGGATTTCATATTACTTAATTGGGGTTGGCACTTTTAAAAGAATTAGCAATTTCCCCTACAACAGCGTCAAATTCTGGTTGAAAAGAGCGATGGTAACTCAATTCTAACGTTTTAAACATATTGTTATCGAAAATTGTCTTGCGATAAAAGACCATATTTCCTCGATAACCAGACACGACAAAGAAATTATCGTTGATGCTTCGATACATAACTTCCCGATTCGAACCAGAAGAATCTTGTTGTAGAACTTGCTGGTAGCGTTCGTTTAATGATTCGGACAAAGCATTGTGGCTGCCATATACCCGCATGATAATTTGTCCGTCAGTTGACTGAAATTCTCTACCATCTCCATTTGCAGGTGGCGGTTGTGGGGTCAAAATATTGGCTGGATACTTGACGCGATAGTAAAAGCGTGGATTTGTATATAGTTGGTACTCTATTTCATTGGCTGTGGGTAGGTTCGCCATTTCTTGGGTGTCGGTGGTGCAATTTTGAGGTGGCTTACCTTGACCAAGATTAAACTGATAAAAATCTTTGAGGTGGAGGAGAGTACTGCGATAGCGTATGGCATTGATGCTACCTTCGGTCTCGAGTTGAGCGCGACCTACTTGCAAAAACCCATCTTGCCCCCAATTTTCCATTGTATCTTGGCGGGGCAAATCGGAGGGCATATCGGCATTTCCAGGAATTGTTTCTACACTTTGCCCAGTTACTGTATTGTTATTCACCTCACCTGTGATGCAGGTTCTGGAACCTTTGTAAGGATAGTAATACTCACCCACAATGTCTTCCCCTTGTTTCCGAAAGCGAAAACATACGCCGGAAACCCGTTGAATATCGGATGGAGGGCGATCGCTACATAGACGATAATTTCCATTGGGTAAGCTTTCTACCGTAAACCGAGCGTTGGTCGGACCTTTGATGAGTTCTGCACTCTGAGCTATAGGAGACAATCCTAGGAAAACCGTAGAGAGAATCGGAAAACACAAATACCATTTCATAAGCCAACGAACTCTGCTATAGGTGTTCGCCATTGTTGTAAATTATGGAAAGTTCTAATTCCAATCGGACCATAACATAGCAAGCGTCTTTTCTTGTATAACCAGTTTTGGGTTGATGCTCCTGTTTCCTGAGATAAAGAGAAAGAGAACTGTTTTTATCTCTTTAAGAACAACATGTAGCTGGTCAAAAAGCTATCAACGCAATTTTTCTAATTGTTCCATGGCATCGCGATAGCCTTGTTGGTTGCCCTTTTGTTGGAACAACTCAGCAGCTCGTTCGAAATTTGTACGTGCTTCGTCTATTTTGCCACGAGTTTCATAAACGAAAGCACGGTTGTAGTAAAAAAATGCGCGATCTGGATCGATACGAATGGCACGATTGTAGTTGGAAATGGCTTTTTGATATTGTTCTAGCTTTTGATAGGCACTTCCTAAGTTGTTGTAAAAAGTAGCAAAATCGGGGTTGAGTTCGATAGCGTGATGGTAGTTAGAAATGGCTTCTTGGTATTGTCCTAGATTTCTATAAGCTAGTCCCCGGTTGTTGTAAGCAGTTTCCAGACCGATACTCCCCCAGTCATTATCGATTTCAATAGCACGAGTATAGCTAGAAATGGCTTTCTGGTACTTTCCTAATTGCTGATAGGCACTTCCTTGATTGTTGTAAGCAACAGAATAATCGGGATTGAGTTCGATGGCGCTATCGTAGTCGGCAATTGCTTTCTGATATTGTTCCAGATCGTAGTAGGCATTTCCCCGATTGTAGTAAGCAGCGGCATAATCAGGTTTGAGTTCGATGGCGCGATCGTAGTCAGCAATTGCTTTCTGATATTCTCTGAGGTTATCGTAGGCATGTCCCCGATATAAATATACATTCACATTTTTGAAATCTAACTCAATGGCTCTGGTCAATGCTTCTACAGCCTGGCGATAGTCTCTCTGTTTGTACAATTCCTTGCCGCGATTGTAATAGTCTTGTGCCGATTGAAAATCTTCTGAAGGAATGTTGGGTGTTTGTAAATTGGCTGGTATTTTTGCTGCACTTACTACAGAACAGGTTCCTAGCAAACCCACTACACTCAAGCAGAATCCCCACCATCGAAGCCGTTTTAACTGGGAAGGTTGCAATTTCTGGTAAGGTAGTGTAGAAATACGTTTTTTCATGGCAAGATTTCCCAATCTATCAATCTCCATTGTTCTATGGTAGCCAATGAAGGCGATCGCTGACATTTCTAAAAGAGACAACAACGGCGCGATCGCACTTTTCCTTCCTAGACGGGGGCAAATAAGTATCGATGGAAAGACCACTCAAAAAATTCTGTCGTTATACTTGGACAACCTCTTTCATCGTTTTGTTGTTTTGTTGGATGAAAAAATATTACAATTTTAATAGAAAAACAAACGAGCGATCGCCTAAAACGATCTATCTCTGATTTAAAACGATCTATAAAAAATAGCGATCGCGGTTATAGTGGTTGGCTATCCGGTTAAATTCACATTTCTTAGTAATTTAAGCTAGCTTTACCACTTGCATTCGGGAACAAATAGGCTAGAATAGACAAAATTATCCAATGACTTCCTGGGTTTTGGCTGCCCGTGGTCATACAACCGCAGGAAAATCCGGGTATGGCTATCTTTTGAATCAACTTTGTTGGCAAGGAGCGATTGGGAATGACTGTCAATAATGGTAATGCGGCTACAGATATTCAAAAGCTACATCAAAATCTTTCAGAGTGGCTCAATCGGGTGGGTGGCGTGATTGAAAATGCCGGTACTCGAATTCCGCAAAACCAAGCAGAATATCAGGTTTTTCAACGAGATATTCGCAAGGCTACCGAACAAGTAGAGAATTTAGAGCTTACCACCTCAATTGTAGCGCCGATGAAAGCTGGGAAGTCAACCATTCTCAACGCGATCGCCGGTCAAGATTTGCTTCCCAATCGCGCCGCTGCCATGACCACCATTCCCACAGAAATTGTATTTGACGGTAATTTAGCAGAACCCCAACTAATTCTAGACCCAGAATTCATTTCTATTTTTGAAGAAACCATCAAGCAACTGAATCGAAAAATTCAAACCATTGGTCAAAAAGAAGCCGAACACAGGATTTCCGATTTTCCCCACTTACAAAATCTCCTGCAACGAATTCAGAAGCCCAACCAAATCGCTTTTGCCAAAGAAACCAAAGGACGTCAAAAAATTCGTCAAATCTTAACCGATATTAACGACTTAATCCGCTTGTGCAACTGGATTGTACCTCGTTTTAATCCCCTGAGTAGACTATCAAAAATCCCCCGTATTGAGGCTCCTTTTGTACCTGTAGAAAGCAACGGCAATCAAGAAAATACAAATCGCTATCTCGGTAAATTGGTTTTAGTAGATACCCCAGGACCCAACGAAGCGATGGAAGAAAAAACAGAGATTAATTTATACGAAATTGTTACGTGGCAATTGCGTCGCAGTTTGGCTGTTTTGGTTGTCCTGGATTTTACGAGTTTAAAAACCGAAGCCGCCGAAAAAATAAAACAAGAAGTTCGCCAAATTAGCGAGTATATCGGCAAGAATAATTTATACATCTTGGTTAATAAAATCGACCAACGAAAAGAGGGAGATCCCATGACTTCGGAACGCATTCAAGAACTCGTTGAAAGCGAATTTGGTGTGCCAATGTCGGGAAACATACAGTGTTTTTTTGAAATTTCAGCAAGGCAAGCTTTCTGCGCCATTAATTTTCTCCAGGAATATCAAAAACACGATTCGGGAACCAGTTTAAGCGAAATGAACCAGTCTATTGTGCGTTCTTTAGCGCAGGAAGTGTTGGGAATTGATTGGGAAGAAGACTTAGAAGAAGCCACACCTAATTTCCTTTATAAAAAAGCGAAAAAATTATGGTCTAAATCTGGGTTTCAACCTTTTTTAAAAGGAGTAGTTGATGTTTTAATTGCTAAGGCAGCTCCCAAATCCATGAATTCAGCAAACAACCTCGTTCGCAATCGTTTGCAAGAAATTAGCGACTTTTGTAATTTAAAACTCAGTACGCAAAAATCAAATGTAGAACAAGTAAAAAAGACACTTTACGACCTCCAAAGCAATCAAGAACTTTCCCAGGCTAGTCGCGATATTTTAGAGGAATTAAAAAGTCAAAAGCTTCAGAGCGTTCGCCAACAACTAGAATGTATACGGGAAGAACTTGTTTATAGATATCAAGGAGATATTTTAAAGCAAGAGATTAAGCAATATCTGCTAACGTCAAATGTTCAACTGGATACACACTACTTCTCCAGCAAACAAGCAGCAGAAATAGAAGCAGCGAGAGCCGAACGTTGCTTGCAAAGCTATCAGGAAGAAGTTTTGCAAACGATTGTCCAGGAATTTGATAATAATTTGCAGTACAATCTAGATCGGTATATCCATCCTCAGCTACAAGCAATTTCTGCTAAAATTCAAGAAGCGCAAGCATCTATTCATTTTTATTTAGGGGTCAACCTATATTGGCAGCCGCCAGAATTGTACCTTGGATCGATTTTTGAGGATTCGCCATCGTTGGTAGAAAATCTAGAGCCACGAATTTCCATATGGGGATTTTTACATAATTTATTTTCATCTCCTTTTCAATACCTTTTTGAAATCCCCAAGGTAGATAAAGTTTATACGTTGAAGTTAAAAAATATCAATAGTTTTCGAGAAAATATCGAAAATGCAATAAACAGTCTATTCGACCGGATGAGTTATTACGTCGATGAAACTTTACCCAACAGTTTTCAAGAGTATGCCGATAAAGTAAATGGTGTTCTCCAATCCTACATAGATTCTCTAGAAAATTCCATTTATTCTAAAAGTAAATCGAAAGAGGAACTAGAAACGATCGAACAAAACTTGGAGTTTTTATTGCAAGAGACAGAGCAATATTTAAAAGAAGCAGAAGTATTTCGCTGTCAAATTGAGGAATTTTTGTAATCATTGGCGGTTCCTTTTTCTGGGATGTCGGCAGGCAGATTTCCCTGCTGCTGCAGGTAGGAGCAATTTCCGGGTAGTTGAAGACCCCAGTTCAAAGCTTCTTTATAATAGAGAGTATAGTTGTGCATTGGAAGCAAACGATTATGGCGACATCCCAACATGACGGTATCTCTCTCACGGTTTCCCGGCAGCAGACCACGCAAGGATTATCCTATCAATTGCTGGAAATCGAACTCACAAAACGCGATCGCGTTATTTATCCAGAAGCGCTGACAAACTTGCAACTGCCGCCAGAAATTGATACAACTATAGGTATTGTAGTATCCGGACGTGCGCCTATTTGGCTGTACGGCTATCTGGTTCACGAACTCCATCCGACCGCATGGGTGGCTTTTTACGAACCTCGGAGGCAAGCTGCCATTGTGGTTTCTACCCACAGCCGTCTGGTAAATGTGGGTGAAGCGATCGCGTTGCCGAGTACCAGTAAAAACTTGTGCGCGGCGGTGATGGTGGTAGGTCCGCCAGATAGCGGCAAAAGCGTGTTCTCCCATGCGTTGTTCCAAGCTTTGCTGCCAGAAATTCCCAATATTTACTTGCAACGCGCCAATTGGGATGGGGAAGGCAATTATATTTTGGAATTACCCAAGGAAGCCGACGGGGAAACCTTCAAGCGGCAACACAAAGGCGAACTGACGGAAGAATTTTTTCCCTACCACGCACAAGCGATTTTACAGCTACGACGGCAAAAATCTCTGGTTATTGTTGATGTGGGAGGCATGGTACAGCCGGAGAAAAAGCCAATTTTGGAGTCTTGCTCTCACTATATCATTATTAGTTCCGACCCCGAACAGGTAGATGTCTGGCACGAGTTCTGTCGCGATCGCGGCAATCTCTCTCCCATTGCTGTTATCCATAGCACCCTTTCCGAAACAGAAACCATTTATCCCACCAAAGAATCTTATTTGGAAATTACCTGCGGTCCTTGGATTCGTTCGGCAGCAACAGCCGTTCCCCAAATCTTGTTAGAAAAGATTCGCAATTTAGCCATCGTTCGGTAAAAGCTGCTTTTTGGGAACTAGAAAAAACAGAGATGAGAGAATTGCTTGTTTTGGTGGTGATGGTTTTGTTTTGGGTAGCATGGCAAATTTGGCGACGGGGTAGCAAGAAACAGCAGCGGTGGCGTTCCCCAAAGCGATCGCAAATGGCTTTGAAAGGGTTTATCCAAGCTCTTAAAAACGATCGAAAAACTGACAGCAACCGCCACCAGTCGGCATTGATTGCCAGATTTGAGGCAATTTCAGGAAAACGCGGTCAAGCGATCGCGCGTTTCACCCAAGCCATTTCCCTCGATCCAAATCATGCCATCCTTTACTTCCATCGCGGTCAAATGCTACACGAAATTGGGGATTTGCGTGCGGCGTATCGCGATTATTGCCAAAGTGTTAACCTAGCTCCAGAGTATGCTGATGCGTACGTGGCTTTGGGTTGTTTGTTTTTCGATATGGGAGATTTCAACCGCGCGATCGCTTCCTGTACCCAAGCCTTGAGTTTCGATGAAAACCATGCGTTGGCATACGCTATCCGGGGAGAAGCTTATTTGAAGCTAGAAAATCCCCAAGCTGCCGCCACCGATTGCGATCGCGCTTTGGCTTGCCAGGAAAACCATCCCCAAGCCAGGCGTTTGCAGCAACAACTCAGTCAGGTTTTTAAAAACTAGAAGAAAAGGAGGGATAGGTGGCTTTGCAATCCAAGTAGCTAGCTTGATGAAACAGGATATCCTAATTTAGCCAACATGGGGGCAGCCAATTGTTCGCAAACATCAATTTCTTCCTGAGAAAGACTATTTTGCCAGTCTCCAATTTTTCCCTGACGAATGTGTTTCCCTTCTCCTTTATTTTTCTCTTTAGAAATATCCCATGTATCAACAATATGATGTACTTGTGCCTCGTCGTAAGCAACTTCTAAAAAATCGAAGATTTCTTTGAGCTGCTGCACAGGAGATTGTCGCAAGTTTTCATATTTTACTCTATGAATGCGATGGGAAAATTCCGGTTCCGCTTGAATGCGATCGCCCCACTGAATACATTTCTGCCATCTTTGAACTACATCTTCTGTAGATTTGCGTGCCCAACATTGCGTTTTAGAACGTGCTTTCCAAGAAGTACAAACATCTCGTACGTCCCTAACAACTTCTAATACTTTGGCTTCTGGAAAATGAGCGAGGATGCTATTTGCATAGCGAATATGCATCGGAGTCTTTTCTAATAAGATTTGTTCGGAATTCCCTCCTTTCTGGTGAAAGTACATATCGAGAATATGAGCAATTAGATTTTGAGCTTTAATCAAATCATCCTCAGAGGCTTCTTTAAGCTTAGCTATCTCTTCTTTAAAATCTTCATAATCTATACAAATATGTATACCAACTTGGTTTGCATTTTGATACAATTTATATGTACGAAGCATTCCATTCCAAATATCGTTGCTATGAAATCCAAAAAGTATAGGTTTGAAACCAAAATGTTTGAAAATCCAAGAAGCTTTTTTTAGACGTACGGACAATTTTAATTTCTTTAAGTACGTAAAAGGATCGTATACAAGTTTATATAAGTGAGATTCGGATGGTAATTTCACAATTTGAGGATGGCTGCCGAGCATTTTGGTTATCCAAGTGGTTCCAGAACGGGGACAACCCACAACAAAAAGTTTCTGATAGTTAGAATTGGAGGGAATACTCATTATCTCCTAATACCAATAAATGATAAATAACTTTCGGTCACCACGAGAAACTATCTGGTTGCTTAATAGCATAATCGTTGTTTTTATAAATTGCAACAACTATTTCAATGGTAGTTCGTCGATACCAGGAATCACTTCCGTATATAAATGAGCCTTGCCTAGATAGTTTCTTCCCAGAACCACCGCCAGACTCGCAGCCAAAACCGTCAGCAAATCCATCATCGCCGAAATATCGACTCCGGTTTCCCAAGGATAGGGAAAATTGGTCATCCAGTGAAACAGAAACGCCAACAGCAGACTGCCACCCGTAGCATTGTAAACCACCGTCATGACAATCGCCGTCGCGATGAACCCCAAAAACAACTGTAGCAGAACCAAAACCAGATTGCCTTGGGTACCGCCGCCTAATTCCCTGCCGAGAAAAATTGCCGGAACGTGCCACAATCCCCAAACAAACCCTAAAATAATAGAAGCTTGCCAGCCGCTGAAGCGTCGCTGCAGCAGAGGCAGTGCCAATCCCCGCCAGCCAAGTTCTTCCAATGGTCCTTCCGTGAGTCGCAGCCAAGCAGCAACCAGTAAACTACTGGCGGAAACTGTTGGTACCATGAGAGCATTTTTGCCGGTGGCTTCCGTGAAAGCAGCGGCTAGGAAGTTCGCGCAAGGAATTCCCAGGAGAATGCCTGCATACCATCCCCAATGAACTCGCCAAAGTAGCAACCGTCGCAGGTATTGGCGCAGACCCAACCATCCTTGGGTGGTGGTAACGATTATCATAGCAGCGATCGCGGGAGACCAGACAGCCAGATAGGAAAGGGGAGAATATTCTTCAATGGAAAAGTCATAGTTTCCCCAGCTAGCCAATAGCAGCAGCAATCCCGGAATCCCCCAAGAAATGGCAAAAGTTAGCAAGAAAAAGGCAAACAACGGATGCCGTATGACCATGGTTCCATATTGTGGAAGCAACGCTTGTTCTAAAATATCGCCAGCTAGAACCCCATTTTCCAGCAACGAGATGCCGCCGACAGCAATTTATCAACAATGTTGTTGACCGATATCTTCAAACCACAGATTCGGCTGTAACTCGATAAAATCTTTCATCAGTTCGATACAATCCGGGTCGTTGAGAACTTCTACGCGAACCCCGCGACGTTTCAGGAGGTCTTCTTCTCCTTGAAAATTATCGTTTTCGCCAATGACCACATGGGGAATTTTATACAACAGGATAGCACCGGCACACATACTGCAAGGGGAGAGAGTGGTATACAAGGTTGCTTCTTGATAAAAAGAGGCTGGTTGTCTGCCAGTCTTTTCCAAAGCATCCATTTCCGCATGGAGAATGGCACTCCCTTGCTGAACCCGGCGATTGTGACCGCGACCAACAATTTCCCCGTTGCGAACAATGACCGAACCAATGGGGATGCCTCCTTCACCAAAGCCAGTTTTCGCTTCTTGCCATGCAGCTAACATCCATTTATCCACGGTCTTTTCTCCTGGTTGCACGCTTCTGGATTTATGGTACTGGAGAAATCCGGCTTTGGAAATTGGTCCGTTTGGTCGGTGAGGTCAAATGGGGGGTTTGCTTTTTTTATGAAGGGAGTGACCTGAGTATAAATTTCTACCTACTTCCAACGAAGGAGTGTTTGTGGAATCATGTCTGGTTCCGAGGAAAAGTATACCCAAGTATCGGTATTTGGTGACATTTCTCGTTCTAGTCTGCTTATCCAATTTTGCCAGTTATGGAAATGCCATGCAGGGAAGTTCTACAAGAATTGTATTTGCGAGGGGTTTTTTGTAGAGGTTCCTAGACGGTTTGATGGAAAGGTGGTTGATACCAAGGGTGGCTATGTCGCGATCGATGTTTCTTTTGACGAAGAGTTTTTCCCAGTCTACGACCCAAAAATTCAGAGTTTCCGTCCCCTTGCGGGGAATAGATAGGAAATGACGTTCTTTGTTTGTTGTCCATGGAGGCACGTTTTATGTTTCCGTCCCCTTGCGGGGAATAGATAGGAAATGACTGATTTCAAACATATTCCATATGCGGAAACTGTGATTGTCGTTTCCGTCCCCTTGCGGGGAATAGATAGGAAATGACACTGGAAGGGGCTCCTTCGTCCATTCAAAGGTTACCTTCTGTTTCCGTCCCCTTGCGGGGAATAGATAGGAAATGACATTTACTGAGGTCGATGCACTCCCCGAACACAACGGTTTCCGTCCCCTTGCGGGGAATAGATAGGAAATGACATTAACACAGGGAATCACCGCTTACGAGAGTGGCGCCGTTTCCGTCCCCTTGCGGGGAATAGATAGGAAATGACTTCAGTACAATCGACCTGAAAGACGCGAGTGACCGGGTTTCGTTTCCGTCCCCTTGCGGGGAATAGATAGGAAATGACAGCAAAAGGGCAAGAAGCGGTTTGCGCCGCTTGTGATCGGGTTTCCGTCCCCTTGCGGGGAATAGATAGGAAATGACTCACCTCATACGGGGGAGTCAAGTGGGGAATCATCCCCCTTTGCAAGTTTCCGTCCCCTTGCGGGGAATAGATAGGAAATGACCAGTGATAGCCGATCCAGGCCGTGGGCCAGGCGAAAGGTGGTTTCCGTCCCCTTGCGGGGAATAGATAGGAAATGACAAAATGCTTGGATTTAGTCAACATAGCCTACGAAAATGTTTCCGTCCCCTTGCGGGGAATAGATAGGAAATGACCAAAAAAGGAAAACATCTTTCACATCGATTGGGTTTGAGCCGTTTCCGTCCCCTTGCGGGGAATAGATAGGAAATGACAACGACTTATTCTTTTTCCGTTCGCAGTGAAGAAGCGTTTCCGTCCCCTTGCGGGGAATAGATAGGAAATGACTCCAAAAAGGAGATTTTAAGATCGTTCTTCCAAATAAGAAAAGAGCGGTTTCCGTCCCCTTGCGGGGAATAGATAGGAAATGACAAGCTTGCAACGGGCTTTTACAGCAAGCAAGAGTTTCCGTCCCCTTGCGGGGAATAGATAGGAAATGACGAATGGTATTACTTACTCCTTAAGGGGAGTGATGCCGTTTCCGTCCCCTTGCGGGGAATAGATAGGAAATGACAAAAAACATCGCTTTAAATGTAGACGGATTCATGGTAGGTAAGTTTCCGTCCCCTTGCGGGGAATAGATAGGAAATGACAAACATCCAAAGCAGGAGGTAGAGGTATCAGAAGCCGAGTTTCCGTCCCCTTGCGGGGAATAGATAGGAAATGACGCTTTGAGTCGTTCTGATTCTAACAAAACCCAAGTTTCCGTCCCCTTGCGGGGAATAGATAGGAAATGACCCTTCTTTTTATTTATATTATTGGAGACTGAGATGAATAGTTTCCGTCCCCTTGCGGGGAATAGATAGGAAATGACAGATGACCTGTTTAAAGCAGAAGATGAGGACGAAAGTTTCCGTCCCCTTGCGGGGAATAGATAGGAAATGACTTCATCAGATTTCAATAGAAAATCAAGAAAAAATTTGTGTTTCCGTCCCCTTGCGGGGAATAGATAGGAAATGACTTCCACGGATTTTTCCGAAGATCCCAGAAAAATGTAGTTTCCGTCCCCTTGCGGGGAATAGATAGGAAATGACAGAGGAAGAGGAAGTGTTCCAAAAAATAACTCCTCATCTTGTTTCCGTCCCCTTGCGGGGAATAGATAGGAAATGACCCTACCCCTAGGAAACTCGCTCTATATTTGGTTTTCAAGGTCCAATTGCGCCAGACCACGTACGTAGTCCTTTACAAAAATTTACAAGGTTCCAATCCGCCAGATAAAATCTTCAATATCCAGCTTTACTCTCAATATAGGGCAATTTTCTCCAGAAGTCAAGGCAAAAATCCTAAAAAAAATTCGACTCGCTGCTTCTCCCTCCCACAGAGACTTTCCTGCTCTTCGCGTCAAACTGTTGGTACAAATTTACATTCCGAAACAAAAGCCCTCCGCCAGGGAGGGCAAGGCTGAGAACGCCTGCAGTGGCATTCAATTTCCACAACTTTGGTTACAAAATTAAATAATCAGGTGGTTCGTAGGGAGGTGGACTTCCGTATACCCGCGCTTGCGCTTTCGCCTTCGCATCCAACGGATAAACGCGCAAACTATCTTCCGGCAACTTCAACACCTTCAACCACCGAGACAACAATTTATCCAGCGTCGGCGCGTCCACAGGACATTCAAAAACCGAATACTGTACCCGCTGGCATCGCTGTTCCATTAGCTTTGCCAACCGCTGCCGTCGCTTGTCATCGCGGATGTCGTAGCAAACCAACCATAAATTTGTCATCGCAACACAAACGCCTCATAGTCCAACTCAGAAGATGCCAAACATCGCCCCATCCATCGCGCTTGTTCTAGCAAAATTTGATTTAAAGCCAAACGACGCTGGTTTTGGGGTGGATAGCGGTATTTGGTTTGAAACTGCTGTTCTAACTGGGCTAAGAATAGTTTTTTGGCGGTTTGACCCAACCAAATGCCAGCACCATCTGGAGAAGGCTCAAAATCCTCCCACGTCAGTAAATCGGCTTCCAGCAAACGAATGGTGGCTCGATCGACAATAACCGGACGAAACTCCTCCATCAAATCCAAAACCATATTGGGACGGTAAGGCGCGATCGCGTGAAAAAATCCCAAGTACGGATCGAGTCCCCCTTGAACGCAGGCAGCAAAGACACGCGCCAGCAAAACCCCATATCCCCAACTGAGCAAAGCATTGATGGGATCGCGGGGAGGACGGCGGTTGCGTCCTGTAAATCCCCATTTTTCAGGAAACCAATGGCGCAAAGCCTGGTAGTAGGTCCGCGCACAAATCCCCTCGATTCCCATAATTTCGTCTTCCTGTAAAGGCGTATCGCTGGCTTTTAGCTGCTGCTGGTAAGCGCTGAGAATGTCAATGGCTTCTGTAAGTTGGCTAATACGACCGCGACTTTTGCGATTTCGCTGCTGCAACAAAACTCGTTGGTTGCAAACCTTGCCAAAAACCAATTTTTGTGCTAACGCCCTCCCAAATGTTGTATTCACTTTTTGATATTGCGCCAGCCGCACCGTGGGATTGGTGGCAAACTGTCCTTGCAAGCGTCCGCGAAATCGTCCATCTCGCCGCAGAAAGATGGTTTCAATCCCATTGTCAAAGAAAGCGGAAATGGCACTGTGGCTGAGTTGTATCCCTGGCAAAACCACAACTAGGTGAACTTCAGCCAAACGACAGGAAGTTGTCTTTTCCTTGCGGCTTACCGTTAACACCTGGTTGCTATAGCCAACTGTGGTTCCCGGTTCGGTGAGATAGAGAGTGGTCATATCGGTTCGACATTGCTATACCCTACACCTTCTATTTAAACCCTATGTTGAATAGGGGTCTTCAAAGCGCTGTTATAATAGAAATTGTCGATTGAGTGAAAAACCACTATGCCTTATTCCGTCGTCAAACAACTGGTTCGCTACCGCAGCGTTTTGGTTGCCCTCGCCAACGCTGCAATTACCTGGGTGATTTTAATTGTTGCGCCTTTGGGACTGTTTGCTGTTATTCTGTGTACGGCATTGGTCTTTTTCAGTAGTATTGTATTCGGTACCGTTGGGGATTTTGCCTTGTTTTCCCTGCTGCGACCCAGCGGTTGGAATTCTGTCTCTGCCACCACCGACCCAGAAAACATCGACTCCCAAACGTCGCCAACGGCAAATCCTGCCAAATCTCAATTTGAAGGAAAGCAACAGCAAAATTTGCCTTAAAAGAATAGAAACAAAAATCGAAAATCGGGGTGGATAGTTTTGGGAAAATCGAACGGAAAATTCTCCTATTGTCTTGCTTGTCAGGGGGAACGGTTGGCGAAACTTTGGGTCTGCTACGAAATCTGTTTTGGTAAGACCTGATAATAGAATTGGGTTAGAACCCCCTGTAGTCCCCCTTGTAAAGGGGGACGGTTTGGGGGACGTTTGTGGTTGAGAGAATCGGATTTGGTATGCAATATAAAATTTGCGATCGCGCTATCTACCCATTTTCTATTGGCAACTATCGATAGATTTTTCTTGAAAAAAGCTCCCTTCTTTACGAATAAAGAAGATAGTATGGGTTAAAAAGGTAACTGGAGGGGAAATTGTACCGGCGCGTGTTTCTTTTTCCCAACCACCACAGCATCAATTCCGGTGGTGACAAACGTTTTTACCAGCGAAGCAATTTGTTGGTACTGATTTTTGGTGACCGGACGCATACCATGGGCTAAAATAGAATCGTTGCGCGCGGTTAAAATATCCAAAAGTTTGTCTTTATATTCCAGATAAATTTTGCCGAGGGGGTCATCTGGTAACTCGGCAAGTAGTTCGTAACTTTTGGTCAATGCCAGTTGAATTTTTCCCTTGGTGGGAGAACGTTCCGCTTCGTATTTTTCCTGTAGGGATGCTGGCAATTTGGTGACATCCACATCGCCAGTTTGGATTTGATACCCTTCCCAAAGACGAACTTGCACCAAAAGTTCCAAAGCGCGATACAATCTAGCTACGGCATCGTCGTATCGTGCCAACGTAGCGCGGCGTTCGGCGTTGAGAAGAATATCTTCCACAATTTCGTAACCATGTCTGTTGATGCCATCGGCTGTTTCAAATTCATCGCCAATGGCTGCCGCAAATTCTTGACGGCTTCCCATGACCCGTTTTAGAAATAAGATTAAGTCTTTGAGTGCCGGTTCTTTGAGATAATTTCGCAAGCACGCGATCGCTTTTCTGTGGTCGAATTTATCCCAAGCATCCAACCCTTCGCAGCAATCCAACAGTTGTTCGATGCGAAGTCGATCCTCTTGGGATAGTTCCATGTTTTGTAACAAAATTTTCAACTCCGCGATCGCGGCTGGATAGTTATACTGTTGGAGAACCCGGGGAATAAATTGTTCTACCGTCCGATTAACAGTAACGGAAGATACAGCAGCGGCTTTGACCCGTTCTCCCGCTTCTACGCGAATTAAATTTTCCCGGGTGGTATTGGTGGTTAAATGAACTTTCGCGCCATAATCCAAAGCTACCATTGCCAATGCCACCGACATGGTTTTGGTGCCGCCGGTATAGTCGGCTAGAAGATTGGCTTGGGGAAGTTCCTGTCGAATTTCGCGTACTTTTTCTGCGATCGCGCGGTAATTTTGTGATAGATCGTCAGGGTTGGATATGGTTATTAAATCGCGATTTGCTTGAAAGCGATCGCCTAATTCCAGATATGTCGGTAAATTTGGCAAGCGATCGACCACTTGTGCGCCTTGACGAATTTCGCAGGGTTTTCCTTCGCCAATAATTTGGGTTTCGCTGCCTCTAGAACCGCCGGAACAAACAAAGACCACGCGATCGGGGTTGAGGCTTTGAACTGCGGTAATGATGGGTTGCGGAGACCCGCCAACGGTAATAAGTAGGATTTTAGACATGATGGTATGCGATCGATTTCTCTAGATATTTTAAAACAAATTTAAAATGAATAGCGTTCCTGCTAGATTGCACTCATTTTACTGATTTAGTAAAAATTTTCCCTGAATGGGAAGTTCTAACACTTGGGAGTTTTGCAATCTTTTTGAAAAGAATAGCAGTTCCAAGTTTTCTACTTCCCCAGTTTCCGGATTGAACCTAGCAACGATGTCTCCATCCAGTTCTTCCGATTCCTGTTCGGCATAGGGTGGACATTGGTTAATATATAAAATATCAGCATCGCGATCGTAAAAAAAAGTTACGTTTGACATGATTTAGTCTCCTTTTGGGATTTTACGAGCTATATACGCAGTAACAATCCAATGACGCTGGAGAAAGCTTGAATCTGTTACTACGACAACAACGATATATTTGCCGTTGCGAACGCTATCGAACCAACGATAAAATAAGCGTGCACTGGAAGTAAAACGACTGTATCGTACCTTATCTGGTTGCTGCAAAGTTAAAGCAAGTTCGCTTTCATACGCTGGCAGCAACTCGGGATGAGTCTCTATTATATGTTGTTCTCTTTCAAGGGGTAATTCTACTTCGCTTTCTAAATACGGACATAGAAACTTTTTCACATTTTTAAACTAATTTTATACTTATTTATTTTAGCATCTGAGCTGCCAAATACTCATCTATACGCACAAATGGAGCATACCTCCTTCGTTCTCGATTGGGATTTACTTTAATTTGATTGGGATAATCTTTACCTATTTCGTCTTCACGAATCGCTCGCCATACTAACAATTGCCAACCTTCAATAGAAACCAAATAGCGGTCTGTTGTTCTACCAGGTTTCAACCAGCGTACGCCATTCCCTAAATTGATATGTTCTGCTTGACGAAAAGCCTCCTGAGAACGAGACACTCGTTCGAGAAACTGTATAGGATTGCACTCATCTAGCTGGTTGAGATTGTTAAAACATTCATCTAAAGCTACTTTAGATAAATAGGGAACAAACGTGGAGGCATTTCTAATTTCATCTAAAAATAAAAAACCAATAGCTGATAAAGTAACGCGATCGCCAATTTCCTCAATCAAAGCATCGAACCATTTTCTTTGATTGTAAGGAATTTGTGCTTCCCATTCCGATTTGGAAATATCGGTATCTCGCTCGATTTTTTCAAACAGTTCTCGATAAGCTTCAAATTGAGAACGCTTAAATTCAACCGGCAAGGGAGGCAAGTCTAGAACGGTGGTAGATTGCTCGAAAATATACCGACAAACAACGCCTTTCAACATACCGATAAGAACGGTATAGGGAACCAATGCTTTAAAACCACCGGTGGGATTTAAGATCGCATTATCGTTACCGTAGTTATTAATTTCTGTAATGACCCGTTTCACGAAACGAACAACACCTTCCCGGCGAAATGCCTCAGCATCTTTTACCTGCAATTCAGGAATTTTTTCTGTCGTGACATCAACTTGCCAATGATGTTGCAAGTATTTGGCAACAGCCAAAGCACAACAGTATCCATCATCCGTACTGGAGGATAGTAACAAAACTCGATCTCGGGAATCCAATTTCATGCGAACCAGAGAATGGATTTCAGCGGAAAGTTTCTTTTGTAAATTTTCGCCACTAGGTTCCAGGTCGCGAAACTCTTGAAATAAGGCTTCGGCAGCCGCTTCCACATCGTTTTGCTGTTCTATCCATTGCTGAAACTGCGGCGGTTTCATTTGTAAAATTTTGGCTGCACTGGTTCCGGTGGAACAAATAAAAGTTGTAACCATTGTTTGTACCTCTCAAGTGTGTTTTTCCGTTAAACAGTCGTTGGGTTGTTGACTTGCCGATCGCATTGTTGGAAAATATAATTTACCGAAGCAAACAAACTGTCCAAATCTTGAATTGAGTAAAAAGTGATATTGCGTGTAAAATCGCGATCGCGTATTTTGCCAAACTGCCAAATCTTCCCATTCGATACGATACCAAATACGGCGATTTCTTCCCGTTCGTTCAAACGCTGTGCAGCCACCATTTCTGCCAAACATTGCCCCCAGCCTTCATCAAATTTATCCTGTTTGGCTTCTACAAAAATTAAGTAAGGACAATCGAAAACCACTTTTCCCAAAGGAGAACGTTTGGCTAGGATATATTCTGGAAATCCCGACAAGCGATCGCTATAATTGAGAAATTGATGGCTCCATAATAAAAAATTGTGGCGGTAGATTTTCCAAACTTCCTTCAAAACTGGATAAATCAAATTTTCGCAAATCGCCAATTCGGAGTTATCCACAATCCCATCTTGCATAACCAGTTGCAAATCGTATCGGAAATGCTGGGGAACTTCCAACGGTACTTCTACAACAAAATCAGCTTCCCGATAGAAAATTTGAAATTCCCGAACGACGGAACCAATGCTTTTGAATTCTGTAATAGACATAGCGATCGCTCCTTATTTATAGAAAATTCATGCAACCGTTTTCTCTTCCATAGATGCCTCCGGTAACATCAACTCTGTTTTTCCCATCCCCAAGCGAGTCTTAATTCCCGTACCAGCAAATCTGCCATATTCAATCAATAAATGAACTACGTTGGCTAGCAACGGATCGACACGATGGAAAGTTCGTAACGTAACGCTTCCGGCAAATCCGTTAATGTATCCCTTTGAAAGTTGAAAGCGGCTGGTTTGGATATTGTGTCTTTGGATAACCACCGCATCTTGTAAATAGGCAATCAGTTCGTCGCCGCCTAGGTAAATAGAGGCAAAATGATTCCATCGTTCCAACCAACTGCGAAACATTAACGTGGGAACTGGTAGCGGTAGGTGGGTTTTGCCTTGGGAGAAAGCGGTGGGAGATAAAAAACGCAGGTTAAAATGTCTGGTGGGTTCTGGTTCTTCAGCGACAGTAGCAGTGTATAATTGTTCGTAGGTTGTCGTGGTATCTTGGCGATCGCGAATGTGAAACTGACCTCCTAAAAATGCCAATGTTGGCGGTAATTCTAAAGATGCGATCGCTTTGGCAGCAGCTTCGTTTAACCCACACAAATAGAGGGTATAGCATTCTTCTGGATGAAACGTCACGTATTCTTTGGACGTGGAACAAACCCCAATAATTCCCGATGACGTGATTGGGGGAATATCGTTGCCTCCCATTTCCCATCCCAGGCGTTGGTGTAGTTCTTTCGCCAAAGCAATGCGATAGGAACGAGGAATGGTCGTTGCTTCCGATACAGCAATTTGCCATTTAGACTCAATTAACATAATTATTCCAATATTTTTAAGTTAGTCCAACCGGGAACATAGCGAATTTCTCCCTTTGAATTTACGACAGTACGCCGAGATTTGGGAGCTTCAAATTGAGGAGCTGCAATACCACAGGCATCGCGAATTTTCTCGACAAGTTCTTCATCCAAACACAATCCCACAGTCGTTCCCAACAAACCACTTCCCCAGCCAAGGCGTAAAGAATAGGGACACGCTTCTTGTTGATAAACTCTCTCTTTAATTAAACTAAAATCTAAATTGCGATCGCCAGCATTGGGATTACTAGAGATGTTTTGCCAGTAAATTCGTTCGGCTTCCCACTGTTCTTGAGCAAATTCCTGACAAATATTCAGCAAATCCTGCGTGTTTTGGAAGGGTAGTTTCATGCCTTGTCGGTGTTTAAACCACTTGAGCATGTCTGTATCTACGCTAATGGAAAACTCCGTACGAATGTTATGGATAATTTCTACATATAAAGAAGCTCTATATTTGGCTTTTCCGTTGGGAAATCTGCTGGAAACAATAACTTCAGCAATTGCTGGAATATTGTACGGAATTTTCTTATCTCTTCTTTTGATAACAGTAAACTCTATAGGTTGCGAATCGGTGACTTGAACAGCTCGCATGAAATCTGTATTGGGACTGGGTTTATTTTTGGTTTTTGCTTGCTTTCCTTGATAACTTAGTTGAAAATTAGCAAAGATATCGTCCATGAATAGTTCATCATCGGCAAACTTGGCTGTTTTTTTGAGCGAACCACCTCCGATCCGTTCTCTTAACTGCTGTTCAATATGACTCGTACGCTTTTCTTCGGGAAGTCGATATGTGTCTTCGTGTTTTAGGAGATAATATGCGATCGCGGTACGAATAGCTCCTTTAATCGAAGAACCGGGAATATATAATTGTCCCATACCGTTTCTGATAGCTGGACGCAAATCGGTGATGCTATTATTGGTCCATTTGCGACAAATGCGATGCTTGGGAAAAAGCGGATTGCCGCGATCGTCTTTTTCCCGTTGCCACTCATCGCCAAATACATCTTCCAGCAGCGAAATAATAGATTCTCTTGCTTCAATTCTAGCGATATAATCTGGAAGAGCTCCCCGTTTGTACAAAGCTCTTGCCAACGCTTCTGAGTTGGGATAAAAAACGCGATCGCTGGTGGCGACGTATTCAAAAGGATTTAAACTTTGAAGTTCGGAACCAATATGCAATAGAGGACTGGTTAGCCGAATACGTTTGGTATCGTAAAAATTTGGTTTGGGAATTGCTTTATCTGAGGTCGCTACCATTACGAAGCCTCCTTGGTATTGTCTTTGCTTGCTGTTTTCACTTGAATGGGAAGACTGAGACCAATGCCATTGCGATAAATAGAATGAGCTTGGAAACTCGGTGGCGTAACATCAGCCAACGTACCTTCAGGAACACCGGCAAATACCGATCCCTCTGCAAACATCCTCACCATCTGGCGACGAGATTGACGACCGGAAAATGGTGAAAAAACCCAGCCACCGCGTTCGAGAATTTCGTAACCAATATTCTCGCCGCCATTCATTAATGCAGTTAGTTTTGAAGCCTCGTTTTCCCAAAGCAAGCTCAGCAAACAGCGATAGGAACTAGTTGAAGGAAATTCCAACAATTTTTGCCATTGTTCGGGTAACTCTTCAAAAGATTCTACCTCAAAACGTCCGGCACCTGTGGAACGTTCGCCGCCAAGACCGTCTTCTCCCAATAAATGCAGTGCAGCTTTCAAATTGCTTTCTAGTTGGCTATCTTCTTCGGGAAATTCCAAAAGAAAATACAATCCAGCTAAATTTTGAATTCCATTGTCAGTGGATTCCCATTGGAACTGTACGAGACCAGTATGGTACAAATTGGTGGCTTGGGTTGTGCGATCGACGGAAATTCGTGGTACTTTATGGGACTGGTATGCTTTGCCATAATCAAAAGTACCTTGTTGCCACAAGCAACCATTGGATTTCCCTTTGGTTTCTGTTTCTAATTGTTCGCGATCGCTTTCTGTAAAACCTTTCCCTTGATACCAACGTTGCCATACAGGCAAAGGAAGATATTTTAACTTTTTGTAGCTTTTAAAAAAGCTCAAATCCTCGTCAGGATAGTTCGGAGGAAATTGCAAAGGACGGGGAAGGTAGTAGATATCTTGGTAGTTTTTGTTTGTGTCTTGATATCGTCGGTAGACAAATGTAGAACTCATTCGCACTGGTGGCGAACTTAAAAATCTTGTTAATAAATGTTCTACTTCATCCTTGCCAAACAAACGAGCATAAGCCGTTATCCAAGCACTAAATAAAGTATCCGACTTTACTCGTTCGCCTGTTTTCTCAATACCAATGCCTACTTCCCCAAAATGGACGGGAGTACGTCCAAAATTGAGTTTGACCAATCTCCAAACGCTCATAGTAAATTCATATTTGCTTGTTTGCTGCTATTGTTCATCGAGAGAACCGCGAATTTGTTGGTTGACATTACCAAAATCTTCTAGGAATTCTGGTGTATTCTCTTTCTGGTAAATGGGATCGAACGAACTGCCACCGTTTCCTACAATATCCCTATATTTTTCGATGCTGCGATAGTACAGTTTAAAGTTATGGAAACTAATTTTCCCGTAGCCGCGAGAACCGTGTCCTCCCAACGCATCGTCTTCTAAAATAGCCAAAGCGATCGCAATATTGCGCAAATCTTCTTCAACTTGATTGGGGTCTTCTACGGTGTAAACCAGTTCAAAATTAAACTCGGTTCCTTTAGGAACTCGTTCCAACTGACGGGGATTGGCAGCCGCCGTTACGCGGTCCAAACCATTTTCAAATTTCCACTCCGTCATGAACAATCCCGTATCAATTTTTTTCAGGTCTTCCGCAGATTTTGGCGTTAGATGAGCGTCGCGAACGAGCAAACGAGCAGGAGCATTTCTGCCTCTGATGAAACTATATTGTTTGCCATTTTCATCCGTCTCAGTATTCTGGTATGATAATTGTTGGTCCTCGGCTATAGAAGTTTCAATCCAGCAATTATTTCCAGTCGAACCAAAAACACGACTTAACGGACAGTGTTTTGCTCCTTGAAACCAGATTTTTTGTCCTTGAACCTTGGAATATCCATCCTCTAAATCATCGCTTTCATAACGATAAGTACCCGAACCTCCCGGACGATTGAGAGGTTTGTTGAGCAAACGTTCTAAAATTGAACGCAACTTGCCTTTGATAGAAGATCCAGCAAGGTAGGGTTCTTTAGTGAGAGGATCGCGAAGAACTGGCTTATCGATTCCACCAATCTCCAATGTTTCTCCGCCGCCACCAATATGCAATCCAGTTTCGACACGAATCGTACTAACCAGACGCAGTTTTCCTTTTAAGGGTTTTTGTTGGAAAGATGCAGGCATTTTTATTTTCCTCCAGCTGCTTTGTGATAGGCAATAATGGCTTCGATGAATTGTACGAGACGTTCAAAATCTTGAACGCTATGAACTTTGTCAATGGCTACTGACATAACGTCACTTAGAGGCTGTGCCGAACTTTGCCTGGCAGCAGCATAAGCCAATTTGGGTTTGAGGAGGACAATATCTGCCTCAACATAGTCAAATTTGGTCTGTTCTGGCAGTTTTTTCGGTTCGTCTGTGTTTGCTTCCTGTTGGGTTTTGTTTGTATCAATATCTATTTGGGATAGTGTGGTTTTGACGCGGTTTATGGCGTCAAGAAACTTGCGAATTTGGTTCGTCTCCAAACGTTTCCTTTTTAGATAAGGACCGAATCCTTCTGCATCTTCAACTAGCTTCCGAATGGGATAATCTTTTAAGCCTTGAAGACTCTGGATTCTTTTACATAAATCTTGTTCCGTTTTTTGTTGATTTTCTTCTGGCATAGCTTGTTACGTGAAGTTACAGTACAAACATTTTATCGATGCTAGAATCAGGTTTAAACGCTGTAGATATGCTTGCATTATAGCATATTTTGACTCAAAGAAAGCCTCTTCTCCAAAAAATAAAAGATTAAAAACTTACGATCGCAATTCCTCCTCTTTTTCTTTACCTGTTGTCGTATCGCTGGAACGATTGAGCAATTCCAACCAAGTTGCGATCGCGCGAAAATAGGGAGCATTATAAGGACTGAGCAACGCCTTTCTGACCTTTTCAAACTCTGGATTGTCACGCATGGTTTGTGGCAACCTAGCCAACGTGTAAGCAACCTTTGGCAAATGCAGGTAGTAGCGTAGGTCTTTATCCTGTTCTGGATATATTTTCTGTTTTTCCTCCAAATCCTCAATCGCTTTTTCTTGCAGTTGAGCTGTGGCTAGCAAATTTCTGAGGAAACTTCTAGCATAGCCAATTTCTAACTGGTTCCGTAGAATATCAACGGTTGGGAAAATTCCAATAGGCACCTCCTCCTGGGGAAACTCTTCCCGAGAAAAATAGTTTTCGAGATTTTGTAGGAAAGCATCCAAAACGCGATCGCGATTTCCCAACCACTCATCCCATTTGAACACTTGACCGAACATTCCCAAGCTATCTCGACCATTTCCTTTTGCTTTCTCTTCTGCGTCACCAGATTCCTCTGCTGCTTGATAGAGGGGAAATTTTGTTTCTGCCAAA
Source organism: Geitlerinema sp. PCC 9228 (assembly GCF_001870905.1). Taxonomy (NCBI): domain Bacteria; kingdom Bacillati; phylum Cyanobacteriota; class Cyanophyceae; order Geitlerinematales; family Geitlerinemataceae; genus Geitlerinema; species Geitlerinema sp. PCC 9228. The sequence continues at coordinate 39,079 of NZ_LNDC01000177.1, read as the reverse complement.
CTAATACCTCCAGAAATACTGATGTTGGGATTGTATCCCGTATGCGATCGGAAACTCTGGTAGATATCAAAAGCAAACTCTACCACTTCATTCCAACTGCCGCTGATAAACAAATCATCACCACCAGCATAAATAAATAGGAGGTTTTCTCTCTTGGCACTAGGCGTTAATTTTCTGGCATTTGGCGGCATATTCTCCTGACGATTGGCTGCCAAACTGTTTAGATAGACCTTAAAGAAATAGCTCATCTGGCGCGATAATCCAGTCAAACGCGGTAAAGTTTGCGCTTCTCCCAATCCTTGCGCAAAAATTGTTCCTAAATTATCGACATCCATACGCAGATAGCCAACTCTAGGAATCCCTTCCGCGTATTCCACCATTTCTTCAGAACGTATAAAATTGCTTTGTTCTTGTTCGCTTTCTTTCCCATAGTTCCCCAGGAGCAAAGGAACTGGATTTTTGAACAGTTTAAATTGATAATTGTCAATGTTCCAATTATCTACCAACAGAACAGTATCGGATTCAACAACCACCGGTTTATCGCTATCAAAAAGATGGTACCAAATATCTTCTTGATTTAGAGAAGGCGTTGCTGGTAGTTGGAAATGAATAGAATGGCAACTCCCTCGAATATCTTTTCGGTGCGATCGCACAATTGCCTTGACCTTTAATAAATCCCCACCTAGTTCAAACATTTCACGACAAGTTTTACAAGCTAGAGGGGAATCCGGTTCTTGACGGAGGGGATGTAACTTGGGTTCGTCATCGCGATGGCAAACCCGACAAGGTTCGTAAGTAGTTTGCTTGCCAAGTAAAGTCTGGAGTTGGTTTTCAAATTTACGCGCTTTTTGTTTGGCTAATTTTTTGGTGGCTGCAGACCAATACTCAGAGAATTCTTTGCTTTGAATGTTATTTCTATGGAATTCAAGATGGTCTAAAGCCAAAAACACTTTGCCTTGAAAACAATCGAACAACCAATGATTGATTTGTTCGCGAACTTGCGCAACTTTCCTTTGGGTATCTTCACCAGCTGGCGCGAGTACGTATAAATTGCCGCCACCAGCATAGACAACATTGGTACGAGGCAACTCAAGATTTTGTAAAAGTTGCTGTACCACTTCCTCTGTTACCAACTCTAGATAGAAACTTCGTGCGCGTAAGGATTTTAAAGCACCATCGGATGATATGGTATAAATAAAGTTCTGAATTCCTGATAAATCGCCAGCTACCAAAGCAATGTTTTCTGCTTCGGGATTTTCAGCAAGGGTGGCTGCGATCGCGGCTGTCGATTTGGTAATATCGGTAAAAGCGACATCCTCTTCTCCCAAATGAATATAGGAGCCAAATTTTTCGACAAATAAGGTCAGCAACGCCAAGTTTTGCCAGTCATATTTGTTTAAATTCCTTATCTGTTCCTGAATTTTTTGTTTCAGTTTTTCAAAATCCATATCCGTTGGATCGCTACCAGTAGGATAAGAAAGAGGATAGGGAATTCGGGGATAGAATTCTTCCCCAACCGTTTCAATTGCTTGCGGTTGCCAGTAATGACGCTTAGGTTTTATAGATTCCGATTCTGAGTTGGAGGAACCTATACCATCGAACAGCAGACGTAATGCGCCAATATTGTCTGCCTCTGACTGCCAAGATAGGAGTTCTTTGGCTATTTCCATTGCTTCCAAAGACGCTACATCCTCACAGCCATCAGGCAAATTCGTACCCGACCAGGTGGCAAGTGTCCTTACAGCTTGCTGAAAAACCCCCAAAGCAGCTTTATAGGCTGATTTCGTATTTGACATAATCGCCGTTCCTCATGTTTTTGACCAACTTGGCTGGCAACTCCTTGGTTTTACCATACCGATTTTGCTGATTCTCAGGACGCTCCATTCGCAATTCTTAACGATAGATAGGTAACGAACCTCCTTGCCTTGACGGCTGGCTTCATCAACAAATGCTATATACCATTATAATAAAATTTTGAACTGGGTAATTCAAATATATTTTGCCTCTCTAATGCTCACCAATGGGGAACTTCAGCGATTTTACACCATTTCGATTGCCACTAGATATCCCTGCGATCGCGGGTACTGTTCAAAAAAAATTCTACAGTTAGCCAGCGAAATAGCTAGAAAGTCCTTTGTATCGAAATTTACACCAACTTGTATGCATCTACCCACGGCAAACACGAGACGCATTCCTCTTGATGTTCCCCCTGGCAGGAACACGCTGAAGGTGAAGCTGCAACTGTTTTTTGCGTTTCGCGATATTGCGGAAAGTTGCTTTTTGTCAATCCTTCCTTTCAAAGGATAAACGTATAAATAACGTTGCCTCGATTGTCAACTCTAAAGGTGGCATTATATTCCCCAGCAAACTTGTCAAGGTACTTTCTGGCTAACTTCCCAGAAATTTGAGCTGCTACAGAAAACTGAAATACAGTAATCTCTCCACCTTGCTGCTGAACGAGGTTGAAGAAAATCTTGCGTAGGCGTTGGTCTTCTTTTTCTTGCTCTCGCTGCGCTTCTCGTTTATTTTGTTGTACGATACTCCATACCAGATAACTTCCAATAGCTGTACTGGGAATAGGGATAGTTAACAATACTGTTACCCAAATTGTGCGAGCTTCGGTTGAGGAAGGAGGAGAACCAGCAAGGTCTGGATTAATGATAAATACAATACAAAGGATTAAGAGCGGCACTCCCAACAATAGAAAAAATCCCGCCAATATTTTTTTAATCAATTTTATGGTTGCTTTTATGAATTTCATGGTTGTTTCCCCTCAAAGTTAAATGGCAGTTACTGCTATGGATTTTACTTCCAGTGCATTTCAGCCACTTGTGACTGGTGGAGTCGTGCAACTTCTGCCTGGTCTGTTTCGCGATCGCATTTTTCATGCTGAGTTTCATCAAAGGCGATTGGTATCGCGGCTTTCGATGGTACTTGTGCTTGTTTGGTGGTTGTTTTCTGTTTTTGTATCTGCCTCCTGTAGCTTCTAGTGCGTCAATTTACGTTTTTCTAATAGTACCCTGCCTTTAACCAAGAATCCACATTTGGTTAAGATAGCGAAACCTGCGGTTACAAGGTCGATCCAAAGTTTTTTACCAATCGATTTGGAGGAACTTTGAGCAATTTGTGAGTTTTATGTTTTGCGACGCTTGTTATCGGGTACAGAACTCGCTTTGCTTCTAGCGATTTTATAGGTTAACGATTTGCCGGCGATAAAAATTGAACCACCAGCGTTTTCACTTGGTGGTTCGGTTGGTCATTTGGAAATCAAAATTGCTTCGCGATCGCCTTTTTTAGTGAGGCAATATTCGCAATTGTATTGTATTACTCACACTGTGGCAAAAATTTCTTATTTCAGTTTCCTTGCGGGGATTAAAGGAAATGAAAGAAGAAAAATGCAGGAATTATTCCAAGTAGTTTTAGTTTCAGTCCCCTTGCGGGGATTAAAGGAAATGAAAGCCTCTCCAGGTGGCGGGCTGCCATTTTGGCAGTCGTGGTTTCAGTCCCCTTGCGGGGATTAAAGGAAATGAAAGCCTATTGAGTTCTATTCAATAGCAGCGAAAATAGTTTCAGTCCCCTTGCGGGGATTAAAGGAAATGAAAGCAAAAGTTCAGGTAGTGACCGGTGGAACCAACAAGTTTCAGTCCCCTTGCGGGGATTAAAGGAAATGAAAGTACTCCCACATGACATCCAGGTACCTGCGGTCAGGTAGGTTTCAGTCCCCTTGCGGGGATTAAAGGAAATGAAAGCTTTTCCCGCTCTATTTCTCGTTTCCAGAAACTCGAGTTTCAGTCCCCTTGCGGGGATTAAAGGAAATGAAAGACCGTCAGGAAAAGCATGGGGAAACCGTTTTGTCATGTTTCAGTCCCCTTGCGGGGATTAAAGGAAATGAAAGCGGGGAACTTTGAGTGGGAAAAACGTTACAGAAGAGTTTCAGTCCCCTTGCGGGGATTAAAGGAAATGAAAGTCCTTCCCTGGCGCGACTTGGTGGACAGTGTTGCGTTTCAGTCCCCTTGCGGGGATTAAAGGAAATGAAAGCTGTTGCTGTTGGTATTGTTGGCGAGCTTGTTTCAGTCCCCTTGCGGGGATTAAAGGAAATGAAAGATAATAGAGTAAATAATGAGGTAAACCATGAAAGGGTTTCAGTCCCCTTGCGGGGATTAAAGGAAATGAAAGTCTATTATGATATAGAAAAAAGGTCGCCCCTCTGTGTTTCAGTCCCCTTGCGGGGATTAAAGGAAATGAAAGTTTTGCCATGTGGTATGGAAACGACGATGCATTAATTGTTTCAGTCCCCTTGCGGGGATTAAAGGAAATGAAAGTCAAGACCCTCGACAGTCCTCCGTTAAGAAGGTTTTGTTTCAGTCCCCTTGCGGGGATTAAAGGAAATGAAAGGGGGTGGGGGTGGCGTTTCATCGCTGCCGTCGTCGTGTTTCAGTCCCCTTGCGGGGAGAAATGAAAGCTTTCTCAAAAACGCGATGCTCTCCAGTCGCATCCGTGTTTCAGTCCCCTTGCGGGGATTAAAGGAAATGAAAGCAGGAAGCCGCGGATCGAGAACAGGTGGTTCGGTTCGTTTCAGTCCCCTTGCGGGGATTAAAGGAAATGAAAGATTCTATCCAGATAAGCCGTATCCCCTCGCGCTTCGCGTTTCAGTCCCCTTGCGGGGATTAAAGGAAATGAAAGTCGCGCCCGCGCAACGCGGGTTGGCTTGAAGATTTTGAAGTGAAATCAAATGTTTCAGTCCCCTTGCGGGGATTAAAGGAAATGAAAGCCGCCAACAAGGAGGCTTACGCGAAATTTTTGGCGGGTTTCAGTCCCCTTGCGGGGATTAAAGGAAATGAAAGAAGGAACGCCACACGAGCAAATCGTGAACGTTAAGTTTCAGTCCCCTTGCGGGGATTAAAGGAAATGAAAGCTCCAAATACAATGTATTTGGAGAAGGAGATGCATTCGGGTTTCAGTCCCCTTGCGGGGATTAAAGGAAATGAAAGAGCTGGCACTCACAAAGCAGATGAGGAAAGGATTTCAGACCCCGTTCCGACGAGGCTCAATAAAAACGCTTCTTGAGAAGCAATAAAGGGCACCTTCTCTCAATAAAGCTCTAACTGAAACTTCTGAAACGATTGAATTGTCTAGGTTCTAGCGTTTTTGACGAACCCCCCGGGGTTTTTGCCTCCGCTTAGGTTCGTCGGAAACTGTTTTCATTGTATAGTAGCTTCTGGAACTTGTCTAGTTTTTCCCTGAATTTAGAAATTGTCGAACAGACTCAATTCCAAAAGGTGTCTCATAGAATCGCCAAAGTCCGCTCCTTCCTTGGTTTTGTCGAGGATTTCATAGATATCTTCCTCTGGCACTTCCTTGGTAAACACCTCTCGCTGCATCGTATAGAAATGTGTATACGTTCCCTCAGTCTCCAGTTCGGCAGTTACGATGCGAAAACCTTGCGCTCCCAACTGGTTCAGAAAGTCGTGTAGCGTTTGACTATTTTTGGGTTTAATGCGTTTGCCGTTAACATACAGATTCATGATTTCATTGGTTATGCCACGTCCTAGAAGTTGTACCCTAATTTGTAAAAACTGATAGGCTTTGCGGGTTTTGGTTTGGTTGGCGCGATCGCTTTCCATTTTTTTTATCGTGAGTTCATCTTCCATACATAGTATCCTGCTTTTCCTTTCCAAGCGACATTGATTAACAAAGCGAAATATACGATCGCAACATGGCTTGAGATTGATTTCTAAAACATGGCACTGAAATAAGCTAGATACGTAGCCAAAAACCAACCAAGATGGTTTGGACAAAGGAGTTCCCGCAACCACAAATTCCATATGCTACCATGGAAAAGTTTTGAATTGGGTACTTCAATATGGAAAGCGCATTTCCCTACCCGCCAACACCAGATGTTTTGCAGTGGCTGTCAGCCGGTCAGCTTGCCAACCGCTTCCTGCGATCGCTGAAGTTTAGGACGTGTTGACATTTTACCTGATCCAAATATGCATGATTCCAATATAAGCAAAACTTAAATAATTCCGCAGTAGTTTGTCATAGCGAGTAAAAATCCGTCGGAAGCGCTTAAGTGTATTGAAAAAACACTCTACCAAATGGCGTTCACCATAGCGATGGTGGTCATATTCGCGAGGTATTCGACGGTTTTTACGGGACGGAATCACAGCTTCCATGCCCTGTTGTTCTAACCACGCCACTAAAGTCTGGGAATCGTAAGCTTGATCGGCTAAAACGGCCTCAGCTGTGTAGCCTTCCAGTAGGGCAACCGCTTGAGTAATATCGTGTCGCTCGCCTCCAGTGACTCGTAATTTCAAGGGATTGCCCAACCCTTCCGTGCTGGCGTGGAGCTTACTACTAAAGCCACCTCGACTACGACCTAATCCTTGTTGTGAGGTCCCCCTTTTGCACCCGCAGCACAAGGATGGGCGCGGATGACAGTGCTATCAATGGCAAGATTTTCCAAGTCAAACAGATCGGCCACAGCATAGCTTAACTGCTGCCAAATGCCTTTCTTACTCCAACGGTTGAAGCGCTTGAAAATGCTGTTCCAATTCCCATAATAAGCAGGCAGTTCGCGCCACTGCGCTCCCGTTTTGTCAATCCACAAAACCGCCTCTACAAAACGACGATAATCACTCTCTCGACCCACATAGACGCCGGGCAGGGCTCGCAGTTGCTTGACGACTCGTTGCCATTGTTGCTGTTGAAGTTCAACTGAAGGCATATCCTTGTTCAAAGTCGCTTCCGTTGTAATTTATCGAGTCCGTTTTCAGAATGTCAACACAACCTAATAATTTCTATCTTTAAAAAGAAATGAAAACCTTTATTTTTTATATCTTAATTCGAGATTTTTAGCTCTGTTAACAAACCATCTTGTATATATAACATACATAAAAAAATTTAATATACTAACGGTAATTTTATATTCCACTTCTAAATCTATGTATGTTATAGATAAGAAACTTAATAAGCTAGGAATTGCTAAAAATAATAAAACTATGGCATAGTATGGATACAAAAATTGATTGTTTGATTGTTGTTGACTGGTATTTGAATCACCCCTCAACCAGTTTTCCCAATTGAGAATCAATTTATTAGTTTTGCTCTTATGTAAAAGTAAATTAATTCTTGCTTCTAATTTGTATAAATATATCCCTAGTCGAGTAACTCTTTCTGCTTCTCCAAGCCAAATACTTAATATAATTATTCCAATTGCAGGTAAGAAAACTGAAAAAACCATGAAAGATATATCTTGAAACCCATTAATTATAGAATATACTCCGATATAGGACATAATGGTTAAACTTAAAAAACCAAAAAGAGCTACCAAGTTTCGATTAGCGATGGACTGCTTCATTTCTGAACGTAATGCATTATATTCCTGCATCACAAAAATTATTAAAAAAATATTGTCTTGAAAATTATTCATAAGATGCAAACTAATAACTCTCTGGAGGTTTTTGAATTCTGAATAAACCTCCTGCCAGTCCCAATAAGGCAAAACCATTTACAATAGAGCTAGGTAATTGTCCTTTGATAAACAACACTATTATAGCAGTTATTGAAAGTATTATCGCAACTGGTGCTGAAATCCATTTACTAAATATTTCAGGTTCATGTACGGTAGGAGTATATAGATATATCGAGGAAGCTGTTATTAAAGTTCCTAATATAGTTAGCAAAGAAGATAAAAAATCTACATATTTTTCAAACCAACTCCACTGTTCTCCTGTAACAGTAGATATAGTTCCATAAAATATGAATATCAATCCTGCGTAACCAAGAAAGTTAACAAATTTTCTAAACGTAACTGCTAAAAGCTTATGAAAGAACTTTTTTCTATTATTTATTGGTGATTTATTAGACATAACATGTTAAAAAATAACCATTTTAACAGATATTCAAAAATGCCTTTACTTAATAAACATTGTTGAAACTAATCTCTCATAGAGATTTCCCATAACTATACTTTTGTACAATAAATTACTTTGATTGCAGTGTCAACCTATCATATCAAGAAAATTTTTCTGTTTTTTTACAATCGCTAACCAAAACAAGACGATCGCCCTGCCGCAACTACAAATTCCATATGCTACCATGGAAAAGCTTTGAATTGGGTACTTCAATATGGAAAGCGCATTTCCCTACCCGCCAACACCAGATGTTTTGCAGTGGCTATCAGCCGGTCAGCTTGCCAACCGCTTCCTGCGATCGCTACGATTGTGGGTACTGCTGAAAAAACTGTATGGCGAAAACAACTGGCAAGGGGAACTGCCAGACCCCTTTTCCTATCCCCAACTGCGCGATCGCTTGTACGCCGCCACCCACAGCAAAAGCGACCAACTCCCCACCGAAAAACTCATTCGCCACTGTCGTAAAAGCCGTTGTATTTGCCAGCAAACCAGCCAAAACCTACTAGGCACCATCTCCGACGAATGGAAACAGCAAATTATCCATCTCACCGGCTTTACCAACCAAGAATTAGACACCTACCTGCAAGAACGTCCTTTCGCCACCGTTCACCGTTCCATTCGCCAAGACTTAAAACAACTGGTTAGCTTGGGATGGCTGGAACAAGCCAAACGCGGTCACTTTCGCCTTCTCCCCCACGCACAACTGCCAACCTTACCCACCACCAATACCGTTGCCACAGAACCCCCGACCGAACTTTCCCTTTCTAGCGATCGCTTGCGGGAACTCATTCCCGTCTTAGAAGATATTGCCTTCGTTCAACCCAACTTAGAAGTTCTCATCGATACCTTTTGGCAGCAGCTTTCCCAAAACGCCAACCAACCCCTCCATCCCCAACGTCACACCAAACGCATCTTCGTTCACATGGATTATATTTTATCCGACGAAGCACAAGACCGCGTCGATACCTACCAAGAACAATTGGAACAGCTTTGGCGTACTGCCGAAGGTGGCGTCATTCAATTTAGCTACTGGATTGCCAAAACCAACAAACAAGCCAACATTATCACCTATCCCGTTTGCTTGCACTATCTCCGCCGTGCCAAATATCTCAGTGCCTATGGCTTAGACCCCCAAGGAAGCTTACACTGGCATAACTATCGTCTCGATCGCATCAGCAGCAAGAGCCTCACCGTTCTTCCCTGGGGAGACCCGCAAATTCCCCAACCCCTGAAAAGAATGCGCCGTCGCGGGGAACTGCCGCAACCAGAATACGTACGCCAAGAACTTCAAAATGCCTGGGGATTTAACTTTTACCATCCCAAAGCGTTTCTCATCATGCGTTTTCCGGCAGACTTTGCACGCTGGTATGTGGATGACACCGTTCGCCATCCCACATTTGTCAAAGTTGACTATCAGGATTTGCCAGAACTTATAGCAAAAAATATTCGCAATTCCCAAGAACAAGAAACCGTTCAAAATATTTTGCGCCAGCGGTCTTCTCAAGATGTTTACTATTGTGCTTGGATTCGTACCAATGATATTAACGTTCTCATGCGGTTGCGGGATTGGCGACCCAACGGAGAAGCGATCGCGCCTCTGTCTATACGAAAACAAATGAAAGCAGAAGCTATGGCAGAACTATCCCACTATGAAAAATGAAATTCTCCCAATTTTTTCGATATCCGAGGAACATAGAGACAAATTGAGTTGTCTAGTACCTTCAATGACCATAAATGCAGCCAATAAAATATAAAACGCTGCAATTGGATCCATCGGGGATTGAAGCAATTTATTTCCAGGAGAACACCTATGAAAACGCAGATGAGCCAGCAAGTTTTGTCAGAAGAAGAGAAAAATGGCTCTACCGTTGTCTCTGACGAGGGGGAAGTCACCATCCTTGACGATGATGACGATGATGACGACGATGACGACGATGATGATGACGACGATGACGATGATGACGATGATGGGGATACTCCCAGCAACGGCAGCGGGTCTGACGACATGACCGGGGAAAACGGTAACGGATCTGACGACGACAGCAACGGCAGTACCTCGACAACCTACGTTATCGGTACATCTGCTGGCGAGTTCTCCCAACCAGAAAACCCGCAATCGCAAGCCGTTATTGACATTTCCGACCGCAACGGCGGTACCGACAATCGCTTTGAATGGGGAGAAGCGGTTTCCGATAGCTTTAACAGTGTCTTGCAGTTTGACGGTACCAACTTATTTGCTGCCGAACCAGGAGAACCGTTTAAGGTCGGTCAAATCTTCTATCGCAACGGTACGATTGAAGGTGGCACTGGCTTCGACGGGGATTTTGGTTTGGATGTGATTTTGGATATTGAAGGAACTCAAGAAGACCCGGAAGCCTTCAATTTCTTCTTCAATATTCTCAATACTCCCAACGAAACTGGCGATCCTGTGGAAGATGCCGACCGTTTGCGATTCTCCAGCAGCGGCTTGTCGCCGCAAACTTTTGAAGTAGATGGCGATGTCTTCACCATGGAACTGCTTGGGTTTTCCCAAGACGGCGGCGAAACCACGGAAAGTGGCTTTGATTCGCCAGAAGAAAGTTTCGATATTGCGTCGCTGTTTGCTAGGTTGACCCAGGTTTCCGATGGTGACGATGATGATGGTGACGACGACGGGGATACAGATTCTCCGTTTACTTCCCTATCGCAAGAAACCATCATCGAAATTCGCAATGCTGGCGGTGTCTTCATTGGCGGCGATGAAAGCGGTGAAGGTGCGATCGCTGGATCGGTGGTTCTCGAAACTTCCAGCCAACTCAATCTGTTCTGGAGTACCACCACGTCGGCTTCTCTGAGTTTTGAACGCAACGAGTTCTTCCAGCTAGAAACCAGCAGCCAGCAAATCGACCTGGAAACCCTTGGCGAAACTCAAGTCGTTGGTTCCGATAGCGGCGATACGGTGGCTGGCAGTTCCGACAACGATGCCATTGTGGCTGGTGACGGCAATGATGATGTCAGTGGCAGCGATGGTAACGATGTCATTATCGGTAGCGACGGCAATGACAACTTAGAAGGTACCACCGGCAGCAACACCATCAATGGCAATCGCGGCGACGATACCATCACTGGTGGTAACGGTGTTGATATTTTGCGTGGCGGTCAAGGCAACGACGAAATCGACGGTGGCGATGGCAACGATATTCTGCTTGGCGATTTAGGGGAAGATACCCTCATTGGTGGCAATGGCAGCGATACCTATATCCTGCGTTCCGAACTGGAATCCGGTAGCAGTACCGATATTATCGCCGATTTTGAAGCCGGTAGCGATCGCATTGGTCTGACCGTTCAAACCCAACTGGTGTTTGAGGTAACCGATTTCAACGGCGATGGCAGCCAAGACGTAGCCATCCAACTGCAAAGCGGTACCACCATTGGCTACGTTCTCGACACCAGCAACACCACCCAGGTAGAATCCGCGACGCTGCAAGTTCCCGAAGAAGATTTTGCTCTCTAATCTGGCAACACTTCTAACACCAACTTTGGCAGTAGCTTATCTTTAAACCATACAACACGAGCGGGGACATGGCGCACGTCAATCCCCGCTTTTTCTAAATTTAACCGTTCGGAAATTGCTAAAATAATATCCTCGCGATCGCTTTTGCGTACCTGTGCGAACTTTTTCTGCAAGTATTCCGGTCGCCAATAGCCAATAATTTCCAACAAAAAGGTTCTGCCGTCGGGATGAACCAGCCGAAAATCGGGAATCATGACGCTACCGGGAATGGGAACCAAATCCACCTCCCGTTCCAACTGCCATTCGGTTTTGGTTTTCTCCCAGCGATCGCAAAATCCCTGTTCGATGGCGCTATCGTAGGTTTTACCTGGCGGATAGTGGCTGACCAACCCGCAATCCGAATTTAGAGAAAAATAACCGGTTTTGTACTTTCCCGTATAAACATCTTTATGCTGTAGCGTTGCCTGCAAACTCCAACGAGTCACGTGTAGCAACGCCGGAATCATCTTTGCCAGTGCCAACCCGTAGCGGGTACTGGTTTTAAACAAGCTAGCGGGTCCGTCAATGGTAATGGTAAACCCATAATCGGCATCCCCTTCGATGTAAGCCATCAACTGAAACAATTTCAAATAGCGAAAAAGTAACTTATATTCCCCCGGTACGTTGCGATGTGCGGTAATAACAATGTGGCTGGCTTTGTAGAAAATTCCCTGAACTTGGGAAAGATTGTAGCGATGCAGCAAAGCTTCCGGCGTGGGGGTTTCCAACTCCGTCAATATCTTATTTTCGTTTAAATCGGCATACAATCCATCTTTGATTTCGCTGGGAAGAACCTCCCGTTCCAACTGTTGTGAAAGCTGCGTGGCTAGTTCGTCTAAGGTTTTTTCCGTTGATTGGCGACAGGGAACCCGATTGGCAGCCATGGTAAATACCTGCCGCCGCAGTTCTACAGGTTCCAAAGGACTAACCACTTCAAAGGTAGAAAAACTGCTGCGTAAAATATGCGCCAATCCCCGGATAATGCGATAATCGGGACTATCTCCTTCAAATTCCCGCAGTTGCCGGTCCAATTCTCCTTGAGAACATCCCCTGGCTTCGACAAACAGGTCGATTAACGAAGCTGCCATGTTGAGATATTTGTCATCGATTGGCAGCCGTTTGGGAACAATGGTTTCTCCTTGCAGGCGGTGGATGAGTAGGTCGGTGGGAAGCATAGGTGATTGAGGAGGGGGAGGAGTGGGAGGAGTGGGAGGAGGGGGAGGAGGGGGAGGAGGGGGAGGTTAGGATGGTGGGGAATGAATTGTTTTATCGTACGGATCTAAAGATTTCTGTATGCCAAAAGTTCGTATTTTGTCGTTGTTGTTTGCTGCTATTTTGGTGGTTTGGCTGGGTGGCATGTCGCCAGTGCATTCGCAACCAATGTCTGCCTCTAGCGAGAGTAACACAGAACCAACTTTCTTCCAAACTGTGGTTGACCATCCGAAACCGGCGGCAGCGACGACCACAGACAACAGTAGCATTCCTGTAGACGAACTCAAGTTGCTGGTGAAGCCGCTAACGTTAGAAGAACTGCAAAATGAGGCGGCAGCTTGGTTTTTCTTGTTGAAGCAAAAGGTACAAGCCATCAGCGAAACGGAAATTGCTATTAAACATCGCAATCGCAAAATTCAAGCCATGGAAGAGGCAGCGAATGCGGTCCAAAATGCTCAGGAAGCTGCTTCTGCGGCTGCGCAGCCAAGCAAGTCGGAAGAATATTCCCAAATCGAACAAGCAAAAGAACAAAGAAAACAAAGTATTCGACAAGCACAGCAGGCGTTGCAAAGAGCGAAAAAAGCAGCAGTTAACATTCAATCGGATTACAGCTTGCGCGCTACGGTAGAACAAGCGGAAATTGAAACGCAAGATAAGAAAACGCTACAACAGGCTAAGGAAATTCTCGATAAGCTTGAACAAGAACGAGATAAAAAAGAACCGAACCAGTCGAAATATAAGAAGATAGCGAAAAAAATAGAAACTCTACAAACGGCGATCGCGGATTTTGAAACAGCGAGAGATAAGGAACAAACCATGGAACCCGATGCTCCCGATTATATTGAAGTCAGTCAAAATTTGGCCATAACCAGGGAAAACCTACAAGCTGCGATCGCGGATGCCGTAGGATTTCCGGGGATTGCTGGTGCTACGTTCGAGCAACAATCCATATCGGAGTTAGAAGCGATCGCGCAATCTTTACAATCGGACCCCAACTTAGAAAAGATTCGTTCTAAATTAACCAACGCGATCGCCACCGAAACAGAAATCAAAAACCAACTGGTCAAAGATGTCACCGAACTACAAGGAGAACGCACCTTACACATCGATCGCTTGCAAACCATTTTAGACGAAATCGACAAAAAAGGCGGTCTGATCGCGCCCTATCAAAAATACATCCAAGCCATTCGCGGTACGGAAATCGACGTTCGAGATACCAGCGGTTTGGGGGTACGGTTGATGGGTTGGTGGCAATCGGAACAGGGAGGTCGGCGTTGGCGGAACAATATCGTTATTTTTACAGGAATTCTCGCGATTGTCACCCCTTTCTTTCAAATCCTCGGTTGGCTTCTCCAACAAATCTTGCAACGAGTTGGCAACACGCCGCTGCTACTACGCCAGTTTTTGGTGGTTTCTGTCAAACGCAGCGGTATCTTGGTAGGGTTGTTGCTAGCGTTGGCTGTTTTGCAGGTTAATTTGGGACCAATTTTGGCGTTGCTGGGAGGTGCAAGTTTTATTTTAGCCTTTGCCTTACAAACCAATATCAGCAATTTTGCCAGCGGCTTCCTGCTAATTCTCTACCAACCGTTTCGCATCGGCGATGAAGTACAATTGCTGGATATTTGGGGAGAAGTGGAAGCCGTGACGCTAGCCACCACTAGAATTCGCGGGTTTAATGGGGAAGCGTTTACTATTCCCAACGAACGAGTTTGGCAAAATGTGATTCAGAATAACACCGGTACGCGATCGCGTCGTATCTACATTAGGATTCAAGTGGATTACTATGAAAACCTAGCTGAGGTAGAACGAATTTTCCGCGAAACCGTGCGATCGCATCCCTTCATTTTCGACAACCCACCTCCCTACATATTGCCTTGGGAATATACCAACTCTACCATCTGCGTGGGCTTGTGTGCGTGGACCGACACCCAAAAGTTTTGGGATGTACGGCGGGAGTTGTTTGAAATGATTCAAAATGGCTTGGCAAACGCTAATATTGCGATCGCCTATCCTACAGAAATTCGGATAGGATACCAACAGGCTAAAACCGATGCTTCCACGTAGCTTGCAGCACAAACAGCACAAGTTCTCATGCAACCTAGTTCTCTTGCCAAATGAGTGCCATTCCCACCGACAGGAACTCCCAAACCAACATTGTAGAATTTCACCAAGTTAGCTACCAAATCCGCCGTCGCTTTCTGATTCGCAACCTTACTTTCTATATCCAGCGCGGCGAAACTTTGGTATTGTTAGGACGTAGCGGCAGCGGCAAAACCACCACCCTGAAAACCATCAACCATTTGCTGGTTCCCACCCAGGGAGAAATTTTGGTAGAAGGCAAACCAACCACCCATTGGCATCCCATCCAACTGCGACGGCATATCGGGTATGCGATTCAAGATGTGGGATTGTTTCCTCACTTTACGGTCGCTCAAAATGTGGGATTGGTGCCAAAATTGCAAGGTTGGTCCCGCGATCGCGTGCGTTCTCGGGTAGAACAACTGCTAGAATTGGTAGGAATGGAAGCCAGTCGGTTTTGCGATCGCTATCCCCACCAACTTTCTGGCGGTCAAAGACAGCGTGTCGGCGTGGCAAGAGCGTTGGCTGCCGATCCACCGTTGTTACTCATGGACGAACCATTTGGCGCTCTCGATCCGATTACCCGGGTAGAATTGCAACAAGAGTTTGCTCGCTTGCAGCAACAGTTAGGCAAAACCGTGGTTTTCGTTACCCACGACATTCAAGAAGCATTTACCCTAGCCACGCGCATCGGTTTGATGAAAGCAGGAGAACTGGTCACGCTGTGTACGCCAGAAGAATTTTTGCGATCGCAAGATGACCAAGCACGTGCTTTTACTCGCTGTTTGTATGCTGTCGAAAAAACGCTGCAGCAATACAAGCGATCGTAATCTATAAAAGATAATATCAAACTTGCAACCAAAAATCAAGCCTTGCATGTAGTTATTGAGCAATTTCCCACCAAAAACCACCAAAATCGTAGCCATGAATGAAACCGAACCAGAATTATTTCTATGGCGATATAGCGACCAAATGCTCCAACATACAGGAGAACATTTGGTACTGGTTGGCATTTCCACTGTTATCGCCATTGGTATTGGCATTCCCTTGGGAATTGTCATTACCCGCCAACCCAAACTATCCCGCATTATCTTGGGACTTGCTAATATTTTTCAAACCGTTCCCAGTTTGGCGCTATTTGGATTTTTAATTTCCGTTCCCTTGGTTGGCGGTATTGGTGCCAGACCCGCTATTTTAGCTCTAATGCTTTATTCTTTGCTACCAATTATCCGCAATACCTACGCCGGCATTACCAGCGTCGATCCTTCCATTCGCGAAGCTGGCAAAGGCATGGGAATGACCGATTGGCAATTGTTATGGCAAGTAGAAATTCCCCTGGCGATGGGTGTCATTTTGGCAGGGGTACGTGTAGCAACAGTTATTGCCATTGGAACGGCGACAATTTCCGCCGCCATTGGTGCTGGTGGTTTGGGATCTTTAATTTTTCAAGGACTTTCCCGCGCCAACCCACCCCAAATTTTAGCTGGTGCCATTCCGGCTGCTTTCATGGCATTGCTGGTGGATTTTATTCTTGGTAGGATAGAACGTCAATTTGTATCCAAAAGGGGGAATTGAAATTGAACTGGAAAAACCTATACCAACGGATTTTTGCTTGGGGAATGGCTGGATTGTTGCTTGCTTTTGCGATCGCGGGATGTCAAACTTTTAGCGATCGCGCTAGCAA
Source organism: Geitlerinema sp. PCC 9228 (assembly GCF_001870905.1). Taxonomy (NCBI): domain Bacteria; kingdom Bacillati; phylum Cyanobacteriota; class Cyanophyceae; order Geitlerinematales; family Geitlerinemataceae; genus Geitlerinema; species Geitlerinema sp. PCC 9228. The sequence goes on along the minus strand of NZ_LNDC01000177.1, from coordinate 22,656 downwards.
AACTGTCGTGGTTGCTTCAAAAAACTTTACCGAACAAATTATTTTAGGGGAAATTCTCTCCCAGCAAATTGAAAATTTTACCAACCTCAACGTCCAACGCAAACTCAATCTCGGCGGCACGTTTATTTGCCACGAAGGCATCAAATCCGGCGAAATTGATACTTATGTCGAATACACCGGCACTTCCCTACAGGCAATTTTAGAAAAAGATACCAATGCCAACGCCCAAAAAGTTTACCAAACTGTCAAAGATACCTATCAAAATCAGTTTGGCATCGAAGTTATGTCTCCTTTAGGTTTTAACAATACCTTTGCCATTGTCATTCGTCAAGAAGATGCCCAACAATACAATCTGGAAACCATTTCCGATGCGGCCGAATATACATCCCAGTGGACCCCAGGTTTTGGCTATGAATTTGTGGAACGGGAAGATGGTTATTCCGGATTGGTCGAAACCTACGATTTGGAATTTCAAAACGACCCTAAATTGATGGAGTTGGGATTAATTTATCAAGCTTTAGTCGAAAAGCGGGTCGATTTAGTAGCTGGCAATTCTACAGATGGCTTGATTCAAAAATTCGATCTAACAATTTTAGAAGATAATAAAAATTATTTTCCTCCCTACGAAGCTGTTCCCTTAGTACGGCAAGATACATTGGAAAAATACCCACAACTGCGACAGGCGATAAACTTATTGGCTGGCAAAATTTCTGCTGAAAAAATGCAACAAATGAATTATGCTGTTGATGTAGAAAACCGGACGGCGAAAGCAGTAGCTGCAGAGTTTTTGCAGTCTTCAGGATTGGTCAAGCCGTAGCCACTTTTTCGGTAAATCGCGAGAATTACTCATGATTTCCAAAGTCTCCCAGGAAGAACTAACCCAACTACGCCAAAGCCTCATGCAAGAAGCCGAAACCAATGCCAACTACCTGGTATTAACCTTTGCTTCTGCGGTGATTGCTTCTTTGGGATTGTTGGTGAACAGTCCTGCTGTTATTATTGGTGCTATGATTATTGCCCCGCTCATGCTCCCCTTGCGGGGGTTGTCCCTAGCAGCTTTGGAAGGGGATATTTCTCTATTTCAAAAAAGTATTATTTCTATTATTGTAGGCGCGATCGCAGGGATTGGCATTGCTTGGATCGTCGGTAGAATCGTTGGCATTCCCGAATCCGAGTTTGGTTCCGAAATTGTATCCCGCATTCGTCCCAACTTATTCGATTTAGGCGTCGCGATCGCAGCTGGCGTAGTCAGTGGTTTCGCCAAAATTCGCCCGGAAATCAACGATGCCCTCGCCGGAACCGCCATTTCCGTCGCCCTCATGCCTCCCCTGTGCGTTGTAGGGTTAAACCTCTCCCAAGGCAACTGGTCGAACACCGGTGGTGCCTTTCTCCTCTATATCACCAACCTGTTGGGAATCACCCTTGCCTGCATCATCGTCTTTGTTTTGGGAGGTTACTATGTAGAAAATCGGCGCGTACACCGGGCCTTAAGCCTTACTCTCATTTTAACCGCCGCCATTATTGTTCCCCTAGGACTGAGCCTTTGGCAGCTTATCCGCCAAGCTCATTTAACTTCAACCCTAAAAACCATTTTACTCAGTCGTACCGTCACCGTCGGCCAGCAAGTCGATCTGGTCAAAACGGAAATCGACTGGACGCAAACACCTCCTGCCGCCCATTTAAATGTCATTGCCAGAGAACCCATCACCTCAAAACAAGTTTTGTTGGTAGAACAGTTCGTGCAAAGGGAAATGAATCAAAAATTTCAACTGATTTTTGTAGTAGAACAAGTGGAAGAAGTCCGCGCCGCCGATCCAGAAAACCTCGAACGCGAAACCCTTTCCGACCCCAAAAATTCCCAAAAAACGCCAAAATCTCCCATGCCTTCCCCCATTTCCACTCCCATTCCCCCAGAATTGGTGGTTCCCTCCGAAAATGGGAACTCAGGAGAGTAGCATAGATTGTTTTAGACAATGGAAATAGTAGAAAAAAACAAAGAAGAAATTATTGGCAAACGCCGAACATCCATCTGTGCTTCTTAGCTGGCAATTTCTCTCCTATTTTCCAGGTGTTGCTGTATTTTCTTTATAAGGTATAGTTATAAAAATAACCACAAATCCTAAACCCGAAATATTGCTATCGGGTGTATCTATCAAATATGCTTGATGTTTTGATAGATATCCATCAACAAATTTTGGAATGTTGGTTGTAGCCAACGGTTATTTGTTGTGTACTCAAACGATTCTTATGCGAATTACCAATAAAATCCACTTTAGAAACCTACGAGGCGATATCTTCGGCGGCGTTACCGCTGCTATTATCGCACTTCCCATGGCCCTTGCCTTTGGGGTTGCCTCCGGTGCTGGTGCCACCGCTGGTTTGTATGGCGCTATCTTGGTTGGATTTTTTGCTGCCTTATTCGGCGGTACGCCAACCTTGATTTCCGAACCCACCGGACCCATGACCGTGGTGATGACCGCGGTCATTGCCAACCTCACCGCCAATAACCCCGGTGCCGACGGCATGGCTATGGCGTTTACCGTAGTTATGCTGGGGGGATTGTTCCAAATTGCCCTAGGTGCCTTGCGGTTGGGGCAATACATCACCCTCATGCCCTACACAGTCGTATCTGGTTTCATGTCGGGGATTGGCTTTATTCTCATCGTACTGCAACTACCTCCATTTCTGGGTCACGACAGCAGCGGCGGGGTCATTGGTACCCTGCAGCAGATGCCAGAATTTTTTAGTAATGTGAACCTCGGCGAGACCGGTTTGGCCCTTTTCACCATTGCCATCCTCTTCTTCATGCCTTCCCGGCTAAGTCGCATCATTCCGCCGCAGCTAACCGCTTTAATCCTCGGTACCATCATCTCAGTCGTAGCGTTTTCCGACCCAGAAGGCATTCGCCGGATTGGGGAAATTCCCGCCGGTCTACCTCAATTGCAAATGCCCATGTTTGACCTAAGTCAGATCCGCATGATGGTGGTCGATGCGGCTGTGTTGGGCATGTTGGGAGCCATCGATGCTTTGCTCACTTCCACCGTTGCCGATAGCCTCACGCGCAGCCAGCACGACTCCAATAAGGAACTTATCGGTCAAGGATTGGGCAACGTAGCTTCTGGTTTGTTCGGCGGTTTGCCCGGTGCCGGTGCCACCATGGGAACCGTGGTTAACATTCAAACTGGCGCTCGTACCGCTTTATCGGGATTGACCCGCGCCGGCGTTTTGATTGTGGTGGTCTTTGGTGCCAGGGGATTGGTAGAAGACATTCCCATGGCTGTTCTTGCCGGCATTGCCCTCAAAGTGGGGATTGACATCATTGACTGGAGCTTCCTCAAACGGGCACACCAAGTTTCCTGGAAAGGCGCTTTGATTGTCTACGGAGTGATTCTGCTAACAGTATTTGTGGATTTGATTACCGCCGTTGGGGTGGGCGTCTTCGTTGCCAACGTACTCACCATCGATCGGTTAACCAAGTTACAATCTAAAGATGTGCGGGCAATTACCGATGCCGATGATGAAATTAATTTAGATAAAGAAGAAAAACAACTATTAAACTGCGCTCGAGGAGATGTACTACTCTTCCATCTCAGCGGTCCCATGATTTTTGGTGTATCCAAAGCTATTTCCCGGCAGCACAATGCCATCGATCGCTATAAGGTCTTGATTTTTGACCTCAGCGACGTTCCCTTGCTAGGTGTAACTTCCTCACTCGCCATTGAAAATGCCATTCAAGAAGCTGTAGAAAACGACCGCGAAGTATTCATCGTCGGCGCTGCCGGCAACATCAAACGCCGTTTGGAAGATTTTGGTATCCTTAACATGCTACCACCAGACCACCTACTCATGGACCGACGCCAAGCCCTACGGGAAGCCATGAAACTCATTGGCAAATCCCAAGAAGTATTTCCACAAGACGCGGCAGTGATAACCGCAGTAGAAGGCAACAATCGTTCCGTAGGTAGCGAGTGAAGCGATAGGGAGCTTGGGAGCTTGGGAGCTTGGGAGCTTGGGAGCTTGGGGGATATAATTGGTTGTTTTCTCCGACGCTCCGACGCCCCGACGCTCCGATGCCCCGACGCTCCGATGCCCCGATGCCCCGACGCTCCGATGCCCCGACGCCCCGACGCTCCGACGCCCCGACGCCCCGACGCCCCGACGCTCCGATGCCCCATCCTCCATCAAATTCCCAAATCCACTGCCACCCGATGGGCACAGGCAAATCCCGAAAAAGCCACGGCATTCAACCCTTGACCGGGAAACGTACTGTCGCCAACGCAATACAATCCGGGAACAGGAGTGCGATTGAAAGGCATTGTCAGCAAGCCTGGTAATTTTTTGCGGGGAATTGGACCGTAGGTACCATCCATTCTGCCTAAAAAGCGACGGTGAGAGCGCGGCGTTCCCACTTCCATATAATCCAAACCGGCATCCAATCCGGGGAAGATTTTTTCCAAACGTTCGATAACTCGACCGGCGGCTTCTTCTTTTTTCTGTTCGTATTCTTTTGAATTTAATCCCTGCCAACTATCTATCCAACTGGGGGTAAAGGTATGCACGATGTGGTAGCCATTGGGGGATAAATCCGGGTCGAGTAAAGTGGGAATAGACACAAAAATGGTGCCCTCCGGGTCTTCCATGCGTTCCCAATCTTCTAAAACAATGTGGTGGCAAGCCGTTTCCTCAGATAAAACGCGCGCATCCACGCCTAAATGTAGGTTGAGAAAGCTGGGGGAAGGTTGGTAATTTTGCTGCCAGCGACGTTCTTTGGGGGGCATTTCCTCTGTCGGCAGCAGCCCCTCGAAGGTATCCCAGCGGGTAGCGTTGGAAATAATTCGTCGGGCACGATAAATGGTACCGTCAGCTAGTTGAACCCCGACAGCACGTTTTCCTTCTTTGAGAATTTTGGTTACTCGGGCTTTATATTGGATGCTACCGCCAGCTTTTTCCAGACCTTCTACCAGTTTTTGGGCAATTTGACCCACGCCACCTTTGGGATAGTTGATGCCACCGTAATGGCGATCGCTAAATACCATACCAGCATTAATGGTAGGCGTACGTTCTGCGGGTACTACGGACCAGCAGTAACATTCCATATCAATAAATTTTAATAATTTCGGGTCGCGAATATGTTTGCGTGCCAAATCTCCCACATTGCTGGGCAAATACCGCACCAACTGCAAGCAAGCAATGGGATTTTGGAAAAAGACCCGCGTCAAATAGCGAATTTCTTCTAGCGAAAGTAGTTCAAAAGAATTTAAACAATTAAAAACTTGCCAGCATTCGTCATAAAATTTTCTGATACCTTCCCGTTCGTGGGGAAAATGAGCGGTTAATTCTTGCAAAAATTTCTCATAGTCTCGATGAACTTGCACATTCAATCCATCGGGTAAATGGTAGTGAATTTGCACCGGGTCGGGAATGGTTTCCAAATGCACGCCTACTGCATCCAAAGCCCGGGTCAAGAGATTGGTGGTGCCTTGCTGACCGAAACCAAAAATCATCGATGCGCCTACATCGAAGCGATAGCCGCAGCGTTCGAAATAGCCAGCACTACCACCAGGAATCAGGTAGCGTTCTAAAACCAGAGTACGGGCACCTTTGGCTGCTAGCTGGGTAGCGGTTACCAAACCACCAATGCCCGATCCAATGATAATTGCATCAAAATCCGTACGTGCTGTTGCGCTCATAGAGTCTTTTTGAAGTTGGAAAACGCCAGGTTTTTGGTAGAGGGAGCGTCGGAGCGTCGGGGCATCGGGGCTTCGGGGCATCGGGGCGTCGGAGCTTCGGGGCATCGGATAAAACAACCAATTGTATCTCCCACGCTCCCAGGCTCCCACGCACCCACGCACCCACGCTCCCACGCTCCCACGCTCCCAGGCTCCCACGCCTAAATAATGACAGGCATTCTAGAGTGTAGCTTCCTGGGGCGGAAAATGCTATGCGATCGCTAAAATCCAAAAACCGCCAAAATCCAAAAAAAAGAGACCGCCTGGCTACCAACAAGACGGTCTCAAACCAAACTCCCTAGAGCCGACGCCCTCAGCTACGGGAATATGCCTGTTCGACGCTGCAATCTAAGGAGAGGAGAACACTGCTTTCTACTCTAGGTTTGTTGAAATATTTTGTCAATATTCTCAGGAAAAATTTTCAATAAAATTTCTGGGCAACAAGCGATCGCCTTTTGGGGCACCGTTGTCTGGTAGTATCGCGAAAATGGCTGGCAACCGAGTATTATGTTTCAGGTTTGAAGGAAAAAGCACAAACAATGGCTGACCGATTATTGGTTTACGTTCCCCCCCATCCCCTGGTCAAACACTGGCTGGCAGTAGCACGCGATGTCACCACACCGCCGTCGCTGTTTCGCACAGCCATGAAAGAACTGGGGCATTGGCTAACCTACGAAGCTGTGCGCGAGTGGCTACCCACTTTGGAAACCACCGTACAGACACCGCTAACTTCTTGTGCGGCAACCACCATCGATCCAGAAGTACCGATCGCGATCGTACCTATTTTACGGGCAGGGTTGGCATTGCTAGAAGGTGCCCAAACCGTTTTGCCCCTAGCATCCATTTACCATTTAGGAATAGAACGAGACGAACAAACCCTGCAACCCAACTGCTATCTCAATCGCTTTCCAGAACAGTTTCCACCTCGCACTCAAATTATTGTCGCCGAACCCATGTTGGCAACGGGCGGTACAATAGAGCTAACCATGAAAGAGCTAACACAGCGAGGGATTGACCCAAGTTTGGTGCGGATTGTTTCCATCGTGGCAGCACCGCAAGCCTTGCAAAAACTCGACCAATCCTATTCTTCGCTGCGCGTATACACCGCGTGTATTGATGAAGGGTTGAACGATCGCGGATTTATTGTACCTGGTTTGGGCGACGCCGGCGATCGCAGTTTTGGCACCACAGCCGTTGATTCGCCATCTGACAGCGAAGCGGGATAAGCTGGGGTCGGCATACTAAATAACATAGCAACACCAACTGACGACAACGACAATAGGGAAATTATGAGCAATCGCGAAGGATTTACAGGCGGATTTTTAACCGGGGTGCTGCTAGGCGGAGCTATTGGCACAGTAGCCGGTTTACTGATTGGTTCCCGTAGAAGCCAAGAAGAAGAAGACGAGCTACTGTTAAGTTCTCAGGGGTCTCCAGAAAAAGGTTCCACAAACCAACGCCAAGCCGCCAACACCGACGAAAATATAGAAGCCAACCGCCGCAACCTAGAAAACAAAATCGCCCAACTCAACGAAGCCATCGACGAAGTGCGCCAACAACTGCACAGCGTAGACCGCAGCGCCGCCGACACCGAAAGCGAGTACACCACCGCCGAAGATAGCTAACTCCGAGCCCTGCTGAAGCGCTGGGAATGCATATAAACTAAAATTAGAAGTAATTTCGTTCGACGTATAGCCAAATCGGAAATCCTATGAATAGTATCGTCGCCCTTTTGTTAACCACCATTAGCCAGTTTCTGTCCATTTATCTGGTACTGATTATTATACGCATCCTGTTGAGTTGGTTCCCCAACGTTAACTGGATGAACCCTCCCTTTTCCATCCTCAGCCAGCTAACCGACCCCTACCTCAACCTGTTCCGCAGCATCATCCCTTCCCTTGGTGGGATTGACTTTTCCCCCATCCTGGCAATCATCTTGCTGCAAGTCGTGCAATCCTTCCTACCGTCTCCCGCTGCCTTTGGGTTTTAAACAGAAAACCAGTTTGTTCGTGGTTCGATACATAGGTAACAAAACCTACGAACCACGAACAGCTTTTAAACCCTAGGGAAGGCGAAATTTCACGCTGCGGCTAAAGCCAGAAGCCTTAAAATTTTCCAACTGCAAAGGTGTCGGTTGGTTGGCAGGAACCGAAATTCGCACCTCAAACTCGCTGGTTCCCGGGGGAACTTCATCAATCGAACCAATGCGGGTACGATTCGGCAAAACCGGATTGCCATTGGCATCGAAAATTCTGCCGTACACATCGGCATCGTAAACCGGGTTCCCAGAGGGATTTTCCGCCGAACCAGTAATCATGAAACAATTAGCACGCCTGCTAGAACCGCTCATGAACGTGTTTTCTCCCACATCCTCCGGGCATTCCTTGTAGGAAATATCCGAAAGCTCAATATCAGTAATTGCCCAGGCAGCAGGAGCTACCAACCAGCTAGCCATAACGGTAAAACTAGCAAATAGAAAGAAAAGCCAGGTACGCATAGTTTGATATTGCCTACCAACAAAAAACAACGATATAACCACGTTTACCAATTATAGAAATTTTTGCGATCGATAAAATTTATCTTTTATCCTGCCTTACCATCCATATATGCTTTCTAGATAGCACGAGCAAACCAACACCGCTCTCCTTGCGATACCATCCATGAAAATCGAAGCCGAAGCTGCCAAAGACGAAGTTCGCATCGAACTCATCCCCCTGCTGGATGTCATTTTCTCGATTTTGACCTTTTTTCTCCTCGCCGCCTTGCAGCTAACCCGCCAGCAAGCTATAAATGTAGATATTCCCGATGCCAAAACTGGTACTCCCCAGATGCAGGAAATGTTTTTGGTCAGCGTCGATGAGATTGGGCAAACCTACATCGACCAAGAGCCAGTTAGCCGCAGGAAGTTACAACGGGAACTTCTACTGTACCACCAAAACAATCCCAATGGTCTGATCGTTCTCAACGCTTCTAAAATGGCACGTTACGAGCAGGTGGTCGAAGTGCTGGATTTGCTGCGTCGAGTCGGCGGCAAGCGTGTAGCCTTGGCGACCAATCCCAACAATCAAGAAGGGCAACAATCCCCTGGCAACTTCAACCAATCCTCTCCAGATATCAACTCCGAAGACCTTTTGACCCTGCCTTCGCCCCAGCAAACCAACTAAATTTCAGAATTGTTAACAAATGTATACTTAACAATCGTTAAATTTACGGAGATTTGCCTTGGCAATTGCAAAAAATTTGAGATAGAAGTTAAGGAGGAGTACGCGATCTGGGTAAGTTATAAGAGATGTCTATGATTTATTTTATGATTCCTATGAAGACTGCATTTAAAGCCAAGATTTTACAGCAGACGCTTAACGCGCAACGAGAAAGTTACAATAATCGAGGATTTTCACTCATAGAACTTCTCGTGACCATCGTTATCATTGGAATTTTGGCGGCGATCGCATTACCTACCTTCCTCAGGCAAGTAGATAGAGCTAGTCAAAGTGAAGCTCAGAACTATATAGGTTCAATTTTAAGGGCTCAACAGTCCCACCGGATAGCCAACACAAGGTTTGCCAATAATATAAACGACCTAGAGGAAGTTATGATTCCCACCCAAACTGAAAACTATCAATATGGTATAACCGGAGATGATGAGCAAGGAACAGCTACAGCACAACCTCTGGATAGCAAATTTAGAGGATATGAAGGTGCGACCAGATTAGTGAATCCTAGTGGAGCTCCAAATGGGCAAGTATTAAGAACTGTAATTTGCGAGTCTGATGGGACTGGAATCGTTCCGGAAGCCAATATTCAAGATAATGGAACCGGCAACTGTAACAACGGCTCTCCAATAAATTTAAATTAATGATACAGCAAAATCATGCCTAACGGTAGTTTTGGGAAAATGATATATTGTTGATTGGCTCTAAAAGCTAGTTTAGCCCACTCAATATCCATTATGTAAAGCAAAATGTTCTTCTCTTAATCTACCAGCGAACTGATATATTACTTGCTGGATGGGCTTTGCTATGGGATGGGAGAAAAGATAACAAGATTAGAAAGTTCATTAAAGAACTCAGAGAAAAATTTTTGGTGAAAGGTGATAGAAATATACCAAGGACCGGGTAAGCTATCCATAGAAAGGGTAAATGAAACCAATACCTCAATTTGTAAGCATCCCACACCGAAAGGAGAGGACATCATGAAAACCCAATTCAAAGCTAAATTTCTCCAACACATCCAGCATAAGAGAGAAAACGAAGGTTTTACTCTAATCGAACTACTCGTTGTTATCATTATTATCGGTATCTTGGCTGCCATTGCTTTGCCCAACTTCTTAAACCAAGCGAACCGTGCCCGGGAAAGTGAAGCAAGAACTCAGCTAGGTTCCATTAACCGGGCTCAACAAGCTTTTCGTCTGGAAAATGGTTCTTTTGCTACTACCCTGACAGCTTTAGACGTAGCTGTGCCTAGTCAAGGAAGCGTATTTGAGTTTTCAATAGATGCTGGTAACACTAACGACACTGGAGCTGTTGCAGATGCAGAGAATTTAGAGGGTGACGGCCAAATTCCTGGTTTCGCTGGTGCAGTTGCCTTAAACACAGATACCCAAGCAATTACTACAGAAATCTGCGAAAATGGAGACTCAACGGCACCAGACCCAACTATTAACCAAGGCACCATTAGCTGTCCATAGTAGATTTTCCTTGTCTTTACTCGAATTTTCTTAGACAAAAATTGTTGGCGATCGGGTAGAAAATATCTATCCGATCCATTCTTTATTGTTGAAGCAGTTTTTATAGTATATAAGCTATGGAAGAAATTTGGTTACAAAAACAAAAAAAAGCAAATGAATATTTTCAGGAAAGGAAATATGATAAGGCAGTGGACTTGTATGAAGAATCTATAGAATTAAAACCTACAATTATTGAAAATTATTGGTACTTAGGACTTGCTTTATTGATATTGGGAAAAGAAGATTCGGCACAAGCAGCCTGGATGATACCAATTTTGTCATCTCATGATGAAGAGGAACAAGAAAAATTAATTAAAGATCTATCACAAATTTTAGAAAAGGAATCTCAGAATCAAGAGTCACAGCAGCAATTACAGTTAGCTCGGTTGATTCGCCAATATATACAAGAAATTTTACCTCAAAATGTTGACAATCTTCTCAAGCTCCTCATATTAGCGATTCGTCTGCAAAACTTTTCAGAATACAATGGACTTATAGAAAAAATCAATGAAAGGTTGCAATGTATTAAATATGAAAAAAATGGGGAAATACTACTAGATATTTTAGACCAACTATTAAAGATTGCTCCGGACAAAGAATCAGTAATTGATTTTGCAAAAATTTGTAGTTTACATGTGGAATCAAAAGATCGGATAACTAATATATTACTAAAAACAGCCCACGAACTCAGCGAAAAAGGTCAAGCTCAAAAAGCAATTTCTTTAGGAGAAATTTGCATGCAATTGTCACCAAATCATCCCAAGGTATTTAAAGATATGGCTGGCTTTTTGCAAAATTCTGGAAAACATTTAGAAAGTATACCAGTTGCAGAAAAATCTTTTGCTCAGGCCGAACGATGGGGTGAAAAATTAGCAGCACTGTATTCTCAAATTAGAGGTTGGGTATACGCCGGTGGGCACTGGCGACAGGCCTATGCTGTTTACCAGCAGCATCAAAAGCTCCTGGAAGAAATTATTACGAAGCGGGAAGAATTAGATGCTAACGAATTATTACCAATCATAAGTGCAGGTATATTTTCAGCATATTTTGAAGATTCTCCTCAAAAATATCGTCCGTTGAGAAATCAGTATGCTAAGCTCTGCCAGGATAAACTGCAAACAGAATATCAAGAACAAGTTAATAGATATCAAGAGTATATCAGTAAAAAACCATATGCTTCTAAAAAAATAAATATTGGTTATTTATCGAACTGCTTTTACAACCATTCTGTAAGCTGGATTGCTAGATGGCCCCTTTGGTACCACGATCGCGAGCGTTTTGAAGTCCATGCATATTCCACAAAACATATAGAGTCTCCATTACAAAAAACATTAGCTAAAATATGTCAACCAAATTTTCATCAAGTTAACCTTAATATCAACGAAATTATTGAGAAAATTGTAGAAGATGAAATTGATATTTTAGTAGACTTAGACAGCCTGACTTCTAATATTAATAGTGCTGTAATGGCATTGAAGCCATCGCCGATTCAAGTAAGTTGGTTGGGATTTGATGCTTCTGGTTTTCCATCCATAGATTACTTTTTAGCAGATCCTTATGTATTGCCAGAGTCAGCTTCGGAGTATTATGCAGAAACTATATGGCGACTACCTCAAACTTATGTTGCCGTCGATGGTTTTGAAGTAGCTGTACCAACTTTACGTCGCGATCGCATGGGAGTTCCTCAAGATTCTATTGTATATTTGAGCGCTCAATCAGGAGCCAAACGCAATCCCAATAATGTAAAAGCTCAAATTCAAATTTTAAAGGAAGTACCTAACAGCTTTTTATTTGTGAAAAGTATGCGTGGCGATATGGAGTCGCTTCAAGCATTTTTTGAACAAATAGCTGAATCTGAAGGAGTTAGCAGCGATCGCTTGCGTTTTCTGTCTAAAGTTCCTCTCGAGGCTACCCATCGAGGTAATCTCAGAATTGCGGATGTAGTTCTGGACACCTACCCTTATAATGGAGCAACTACCACTCTAGAAACTTTATGGATGGAGATTCCTATAGTAACCCAGGTAGGCACACAGTTTGCAGCACGTAACAGCTACACAATGTTACTAAATGCGGGAGTCACCGCAGGAATTGCTTGGAGTCAAGAAGAATACATTGAGTGGGGAATCCGTCTTGGCAAAGATCCTCAATTGAGGCAAAATATTTCTTGGCAGTTGCGAGTTGGAAAAAAAACAGCACCTTTATGGAATAGCGAACAGTTTACTAGAGATTTAGAAAAGGCATACGAACAAATGTGGCAGAAATTCTTAGGTGAAGCTTAAAATGAAGATTGCTATTTATGACCCCAGCGATTGTTCTTATACTGTTAGTACCCCATATCGAGAATCTCTCGATTTAGCTCAAGCTTCATTGTGCTATTTAAGTGTAGCTTTAGCACAACAAAGTCACCAAATTGTGTTTTTAAATGCTACCAAAGAGCCAGCTATAGACAGAGGTGTAATATGCCTTCCCTGGAAAGGTATTAGCAGAGATTTGCTATCATCTGTAGATATAGTAATTGTATTTAATGGTATTGAAAGGGGAGAAGAAATTGCCAAACATTTAGAAGTGTCTACTCGTTTGGTACTATTTATTGACAGCACTATAAATAGCAATATATTGACAAGTGATGAATTGCAAAAACCCGGCGTACTAGAAAGCTTTGATGCTATTTTTTTCCAAAATAAAAAAGAAAAGCAATCTTTTGATGAAATATATCCTCAGTCTCAAGCATTAACTTATTTTGTTCAAAATAAGAATTACGATTGGCAAGATCTTGCTTTTACTTGGATGCAAAAATTACAAGAAGTTTGCGAATCTGATTTTTACAGTCAAACAGCATACCGTTATTTCTTAAAGGAAGAATATGAGTATGCTATGCAAGAATATGAAAAAGCAATTGCCAAGCAATCGGATCTTCCAGAAAACTATTGGTATTATGGTTTGTGTTTGCTTTTGCAAGAGCAAGAAGAAGAAGCACAAGCTGCTTGGTTTTATCCTTTTCTAGAGTTAGATATAGAGAATGAAGATGTATTAACTAAAGGTTTAGTGGATCGACTTGATAAAGCAGCTTATCAGTTTGAATCTATACAAAAAGATTCGGTAGCTTGGGCTCTTCGACAACATATCCGGGAACTCAATCCTACGAATCTAAACAATACAATATCCCTAATTCGTTTATCGATGGGGTTACATTTACTAAACGAACATGAATATATAATTTATGATTTTGCTAAAATTTTGAAATCAGAACAGTTACCAGAGGATCGATTTGAGGATGCTATTCAAATTTTAGTTGATTTTTTGAAAAGTAATCCTAAAGAAAATATTATCGATCCTTTAATAGAAGCATACCGACAAACTTTGTCTAATAATGAAAAATATAGAAATATATTTTTATCTCAAAAACTTAAAATTTTAAACAATAAAAATCTCCCTTTTATTGGTACTATTAAAATTTGTAATTTGGCTCTATCTTTTCAACCAAATCGTTTCTCTTTATGGACAAAATTGAGCGGAGCTTGTTATTTAGAAGAAAGATACCGAGAAGCTATATATGCTACCCAAAGGATGCTTGAAACTGCTAGTAATGACATAGAAAAAATAATTAGTTATTATCAGCTCATAAGAGGCATGTTAAATAGCGGCGAGTTCAAATATTATCAACTTATAAAAACACATGAAGAAGAATATTTAGGACTACTCAATTATTTCCTTGACAACTGTAATTTTGAGGCTAATAAACAAGACATAGATGACATAAATAGTTATTTTCAAGTTATAACTGCTGCTTGCTATTTCCCCTATTTGTATGACAATCCCAGCAAAATGCATAAATGGCGAGGGAAAGTTGGCTGTTTTTGGCACAAGCAATTGCAAAAATATATAGAAAAGCATAAAATTAAAAACATAGGTTTATCTAAAACAACAACAAAAATATCAAAAAGTCAATCTAGAATTAAAATAGGTTATATTTCTAGTAGTTTACGTAGGCACTCAGTAGGTTATTTGTCTGGATGGTTTTTCCAAGAATATAATAGAGAAAAATTCGATTTTTATGTATATTCTTTAAATCATACCCAAGATCCATTAGCGTTATTTTTTGAGCAAAATAGCTATTTTCGTGATTTAACTAACGAAAGCAAACTAACTAATATCGCCAACGCTATTCAAGAAGATGATATCGATATTTTAATAGATTTAGATAGTTTGACAGACCAGAAAGTTTCAAGAGTTATGCTCATGAAACCAGCACCAATTCAAGCAACTTGGTTGGGATTTGATGCTTCGGGAATTCCAACTATTGATTATTTTATTGCCGATCCATATGTTCTTCCAGAAAATGCTCATGAATATTACAACGAAACGATATGGCGACTTCCCCAAACTTACATTGCTGTAGGTGGGTTTGATGTTGGTTCACCTAGTCTTCGCCGAGAAGATTTGGAAATTTCTAAAGATGCAGTTATCTTTTTTAGTTCTCAAACTGGTTCAAAACGTAACTCAGATAATATACGTCTACAAATGCGGATTTTACGAGAGGTTCCCAATAGTTATTTTATTACGAAAACAATGTTAGGGGACCAAGAATCTATACAAGCTTTCTTTACTGAAATTGCAGCTGAGGAAGGTGTAGACAGCAATCGCTTACGATTTTTACCTAGAGTTAATTTAGAAGCCGTTCATCGTGCCAATATCGCGATCGCGGATGTGGTTTTGGATACCTATCCCTACAATGGCGCTACAACTACAATGGAGACGCTTTGGATGGAAGTTCCCATGGTCACCAGAGTGGGAGAACAATTTGCCGCTCGCAATAGCTATGCCATGATGGTGAATGCAGGCATTGAAGAAGGGATTGCCTGGACAGATGAAGAATATGTGGAATGGGGAATTCGTCTGGGGAAAGAACCGCAGTTGCGCAAAGAAATTTCCTGGAAGCTGAAACAGTCGAAAAAATCGGCACCTTTGTGGAATGCCAAACAATTTACCCGTGATATGGAAGCAGCTTACCAGCAAATGTGGCAAAAGTATATTGATGAATCGAGTGAATAGCCAACTACACTGAAAATCGATTCGCGATCGTTCAGATAGTTGCCGGTAACTCTTTTAACCACACAGTTTCTCGAACTAGCGTTTGATAAAAGCGAGGTTGCTTTTTTAGTAAATCCTGCCACTCGGCAAGAGTATACACGCTAGCCTCTACTGGTACAGGAATCGAGAAAAAATCCCAGACACTTGCTCTGCGTTCAAATGGCAAATCGCTCTCGGTAACAATAAAAACTAAATCTAAATCGCTGCCAAACCCAGCATCTCCCCGCGCATAAGAGCCAAAATAACCCATACCCAAGATACGATCCTGGTCAGTATTTGAAAGATTGGATAACCACTGACGAAGAGCCCTATCTACTTCATTCCGACTGGGCCATCGCGCGACTGACGAATTCAATAATCGCACTGGCATAATGAATTGCCTCCTCACTTTGCAAAGAGCCATAGTGGTCAAATGGAGAACCTTCTGGATGGCTATCAGGGTACCGCGTGGGAATATAAAAATTATCGAGTACTTTAGCCTGTTCGACCAGAATCTTAGGAATTTCTACGGTTTGAGGTAACTCGTTTAGCAAACGTGCTACCAAATGTCCCCAAGCCTCTTGAAGATAATGTAAATGTAGTGCCTGAACTGCTTTTTCGGCGGCTTGATGTGCTGCAAAACAAGCCCATTCATGTCTTCCCTCCGAGCCAGAGGAGCGAGCTTGCTCAAGATCGCGGTTTGCTTGTCGAAGCCAATCTAGCGAGCGGTTGGGCATTTATCTATTTCAGTTCATAACATTTTCTATTTCAGGAGTCTAGCAGGTAAAATGAGATTATTCCCTAGCTACCGTTTCCCTAAATAAATAGCAATGATAAAACCTGTCTATGTGTAATATCTTATCATATTTTAAAAGTAGATATAGTTTTGGATACCTATCCCTACAATGGCGCTACAACTACAATGGAGATGCTTTGGATGGAAGTTCCCATGGTCACCAGAGTGGGAGAACAATTTGCCGCTCGCAATAACTATGCCATGATGGTGAATGCGGGCATTGAAGAAGGTATTGCTTGGACGGATGAAGAATATGTGAAATGGGGAGTTCGTCTGGGGTAAAGAACCGCAGTTGCGCAAGGAAAATTCTTGGAAGCTCAAACAGTCGAAAAAATCGGCACTTTGTGGAATGCTAAGCAATTTACCCGCGATATGGAAGTAGCTTATACATTTCCTTAATAATTTGCAAGAGATAATAGAGGCATTTTTGTAGGGGCGCTTCGCGAAGCGCCCCTACCAGGGCAATTTGCAAATTCCATACAATCGTTGTTTTTCAGAAATAGTATTACCAGCAAATGTGGCAGAAGTATATCGGTGGATTGAGTGAATAGCAACCCCCATTAAAAATCAAATCAATTTTTGGCTATTCATTTGGTTTCTGCTAGTTATTTTAACTACAAAATTTAATGGACTATCGTTTATTAAGCTATTAGAGGAGTCTCGGGAAGGGAGTTGACCATGGCGAAAATTCTCAACATTAAAAATTCTAAATCTGTCAAAATGCTTCAAAACAGGAAAAGATGAGATTCAATTTTTTGCCCAAGTATAAGCTCTATACTTGATCCTTATCCTTTTTGATTTGAAAGCTATTCCTTGACAAGAGAAGAAATTAATGCTATAGTTCATCGAATAGATAATTTCGTTTGTTTGCAATATGGAAAAACAATACTTAATGCATATAAATAGTGTACTAACTTACTCTAGTGTGGAGAAAAATGAACCAACTTTCATGAGTCCCAAATTACGATCGAAATTCATTCAAGCTGCTATAAGATATGCTTGTGATTTTTACTCAGATTTTTTTGGGGAAGGGGTAAATATTGGACAGGATTTAGATAATGAAAAACTTTATATAGAGTATAATAAAATTTATTCCCATGCTTTATCATTAGGTTTATTTCAGCCTGGTGGTATTAGCGAAAAAGACCACTTGAATTTTTGGTGTCTTGCAAATATATTTTCTCCTGAAATGTATATTGAATCTGGTGTGTTTATAGGTAGTTCTCTACATGCCTTTATCAACTCCCTAAACCCAGATTTAAAGAAAATAATTGCAATCGATCCTAACTTAAGCAATTTAAAAGTTTCAACTAAAAACAGTTTAGATATGCTTTTAGTTGATGATAAAGATTTTTATCAAATTGATATTGATACTACTTCTTTTTATAAAACTTTAGTGTTTTTCGACGATCATATCAATAGTGCAGAACGTATTTTGCAAGCGTATGAAAAAGGTTTAGCATATTTGTTATTTGATGATTCAACTGGTTTAGAAGGAATTTGTCAAAGATTCTATCCTGCAATTCCCACAGTTCCTATGATAATAAATTGTCATTTACTAAGTCCAGGGGAAGAATTGTGCTGGACTCTCAAAAAGAATTCTGATACGGGGGTACGTATATCTCTAACTATAAATCAAGAACTTATTGATAAATGTTACCAAGCAAAAAGTTTAATTAAAAAATGTAGTAAAATACCGGAATTAGGTGATTTTATACCGCAACCTTATCCAGGAAAAACAGTCAATTCAAGCAAATATTTGATTGAATTGAAGCAATCTTCTTCCTAGTTGATTGTAATTGCAAGTATATTTATAGATAATCAAAGAGCTTATAAAATTTCTATAAATTTCTATAAATAGTAATAGTCTTTAATTCTCCAAAATCGCTTAAAAAGAAGGGGAAACCTCTATATTCTTCAAGAGATCCATAAAAATGGCATTAATATTTATTTAAAGAATCTATCGAATATACAGGAAGTAAATCAGCTGAAGTTTCTCTAACAGCTTCTTGATTTTCATTCTCTATAACTACTCTTGCCGTTAATAGAGGGATTAATGCTTCCCATTGCATTCTATTTAATTTTCCTATAAGAGAAATTTCTGGTCCGTTTTCAACATTTAAGTCTTCTTCCATTAGCAAATTCATCGTAATTCCTGCTATAATTAAATTTGCGTTTTCTTCTCGGATTCCAGTTGAATCGATTAAAAGCGTTGAATGGTCTTTTTTACGGGAATTCACTATAGAGCTTATAATTGTTTGTATTTCAACTCCAATTTTTTCCTCATCATTTTGGAACCAATCTGGAAAAATAATTAGGTTAAAAGATTGTAATTTTAAATTTTCTTGCAAACTAATCTGTCTTCTTTTGAATAAAGATGTTTCTTTATAATTTTCTTGCACTACAAGTTCTTGAAATTTTTCTTCAAACTTTTCCTCTAATAAATCTATAGAGTTTTCTATATTCAATAATTTCATAGCTCGTTCCTGACCGTTAATCATTAAATGCTTCCATTTATCTCGATCGTTTAACAAGCTTATTAAGGCATTTGCGAGAGCTTGAGCATTTCCTGCAGGAAATTTTATACCACTAACTCCATGTTCAATAACTTCACTAGCACCTCCAGTTCCACTATTAATTAATAATAATCCAGCCGCCATCCCTTCTACTTGTGAAATTCCAAAAGGTTCTTCCCAAACTGAAGGAAAAACAAATACATTATGTGTAGCGTATAGGCTTATTAACTCATTACGTGATAAGTAACCTAAAAAATCTACTTTTTGGGACATACCTGCAGCTTGAGTAAAATTGAGTAATTCTTGCAGAACGCTTTCTTCTGGTGTGGCTCCTGCAATTGAACAGTGAAAATCTATACCAGCATCATGTAAAATCTTTAAAGCTTTAATTAATACTTGAGGCCCTTTATAGGGCAGAACTAGACCTGCAAAGACCACTCGAAGTTTATCAAGATTTTGAGAAACGGGTAGCCTAAATTTATTAACAAAAGCACCTGGATAAATCACACTGATATCGTCTAGAAGATATCCTAGCTCTAAAATTTTATTCTTGGTAAACTCGCTACAAGCTGATAGATGGTAAAAATCATTTTGGGGAGTTTTTTCTAAAGAATAACCGGTTTGATTAAAGGCAACATGATGAATAGTAGGAATTTGGTTTTCAAGAAAAGGTTGAAAAATAGCCTCACTGAGAAAGTCTATATTCCCTACTAAACAAACATCAGGATTATAAGTTTTTATATATTGTTTTATAATTTTTTCATTATTTTTTATAATATCATTTTTTTCTTCTTGACTTTGAACCGCTTTCGGGGGCATTTTTTCATAATTACCAAATAAAAGTAAACTGCGATCGACATGCGGTTCGGTAGTAGAAATATCTCCTAAATAAGGAGCATCAGAAGTTAAAACCTTAACTATATGACCACGGTTACGTAAAATATTTGCGAAATCGCAAATATAACGACCGTATCCCCCAAGTTCTTGAGGCGGATATAAATTATTTATGACTAGAATTGTTTTAGTTTTTAAATGGTAAGCAAGTGGTTTTTCGGATTCCTTCTCAAATCCCCACAAATAAAGTTGTTTTTGGATGATTTTTTGTTGGGTATAGCTAATAGAGTCAGCGAAAATCACAGATTTATAGCATAAGATATGTCGCAGTCTATCGAGTCCAACTTCATAAGCGTCCTTCCTAGTTGTAATTAAAACATCCCAAGTATATTTAGTATTTTCTTTTGCAATTTCGTTAAATTTTATATAATTTAATCGAGGCATAGAATCAATATGTTTTTGAAATCTTTCTTGACTACCGTTATATGTAACAATATATGGTTCTACGTTAGTATTTTTGGCACAGTTTTCTATTATTTTTGTAGAAATTTTTGGGGTCAATATGATAGATATTTTTGGTTTGTGACTTCTTTTTTGATTAAGATATTGCTCGATTTCTTCTTGGATTTTTTTTGAACATTCTGTGCTATTTTCCTCATTAGCCAGTAATGCTCTACTATATATGGAGTTTGTTCTTTTTTCTAAAAACTCAATCGTGTCAATAGAAAGATTCTTTTTAGAATCACCAATTTCACCTTTACGACATAGATATTCAGAATAATTGCCAAGTTCTTCTTTAGAACGGACCTGAATAAAAGCTTGATTTTGAGCGGCTTTTTCGAGCATATCAGAAGGGACATCAATTTCTAAAAAAGAAAAAATCTTGTTTAAAGTTTTAATAGGTTTTTGGTGCATATCTTCATAAGTTACAAACAAAACAGAATCTGTAAGTTCCGATTTTGCTTGGATATAGCTTTCAAGATGTTTGCACCATTCATCAATTTTTTTTGTGCAAAAAATATCTGGATTTTCTGGTACTTTTTCCCTGATAGAAGGGTACCTTAAATGAAAGCGATAGTACGAGTACAAAGTATCTAGAGGATCGCGAAATAGATATATTATTTTTTTATATATTCTGCTGTAGAACTCATGAGTTTTTATTATCCGAAAAGGAATATCTATACGATTGTCTATTTGATTGATATCATCTTCGTATATATCAGGAATAATTCGCTGAAACGGAATGGGTAAATCCGTTTCAGTATGAAAGCCATTAACCTGTAGAATGACATCGGCTAGTAGCCGCCTGAACCAGGTATTACCAGAACGAGGATATGATGCGAGAAAAATATCACTATCTAGAACAGTTTCTAAATTTCTGAATAATAATTGAGTTGTAAACATTGGCTTTTTCCCTAGCTAACTACGGTGGTAGATAAATTGTAGTCGAAGAGTTTGATATAATCCATCTCTACTGAGCTTGTTTTTCCTTACCTTTAACAAGAGAGAGCTTTTGCTGGTATTTTTCTTGTTGTGGATAAAGTTCCACGAGTTTTTGCAAAGGTTTCACTGCAGCTTCAAATTTTCCCATTTTTATATAGGCTTCTGCCAAGCCTTCCAAAGCGTTGCGGTTTTCTGGCTCTCTTTCCAAAACAAGTTGATATCCTTTGATTTTTTCCTGAATGTCTTGCTGTTTTTCCTTTGCTTCTTGTTGGGCAACTTCGGCTTGTGTGGGTTCTTCAAAAGACTGCCAAAACATTCTCACAAAAGGACTGCCAAAGGTAAAGGTAAAAGCAAAGGCCATAACCACCATCCTAAGCTTTTGCAGTCGCTTTTGTCGGTTAACCTTTTTCTGTTCCTCTGGATGTAACTTAGCCATAAAATGACCCCAATGCCGGCCTTAACTCCCTATTTCCAGCATACCCAAACTTAGGAAACGAGCGATCGCTTCTTCCAATTCTTTATCCCTCCGAACGCATCCCCGATCTTACCACAGACAGCACCCGTCGCCTGTCACCAGCCAAAAGCGCCGCCCTATCCCACCACAACTCCCATCCAAGCGCTAAATCGTCAATTGTTCCACCTTTTGACCGCGAACCCAGAGAAAAATCAAAACCGAACTCGATGATACAAATCGGCGATCGCGATTTCAACCGGAATAGAAGCCAAAGGAAGTGTAGCATTGAGATCGTCGTGAATCGCTAGCAGCCAGTGGCGATCGTCTTGTTTCGCGTATTGTTCGATTTGAACGCTATTTTGTTCGACGAGGAGATATTCTTGAAAGCTGGGAATTCCCCGGTAGGTAACAAATTTCTGGCTGCGATCGTAATTGCGAGTCGCCTCGAAAAGAACTTCGATAATGAGTGTTGGGTTGGTAATGGCAGTGGCGTCGTTGTCAGCCGTCAGAATCGGTTCTCGAACGACAACCACATCTGGATAGGTAAAGGTACGATTTGCTGGAATCCATAGCCGCTGGTCGCTATCAAAAACTTGATAAGACGTATCTTTGAGGGCAACCCCAAGGGCAATGATGAAATTGACTTTGATTTTGTTGTGTCTTGGGGAACCCCCAGCCATGGGAATAACCGATCCATGAATATATTCGTGGCGTTCGTTGGTACTATTTTCCAGATCGAGGTATTCTTCGACCGAATAAAGCTGTTTTTGTGCGGTTTGCGTCCCCATAGGCACATTCTCATGATTTTGTATGCTGGCCTTAATTCGCTATATGTAGCCGATCCAGATCTAGGAAACGAGCGATTTAACGTTGGTCTGACAATTGCCGTACAAATCTTTCATGCTCCGCCGACTGTATCTGTGAGTTTACCACAGACAGCACCCGTTGCCTGTCACCAGCCAACAGCGCCGCCCCATCCAACCACAACCCCGGAAAAAACGGACTTTTCAAGTAAAACTTTCGGTAGCTTGGAATCCCCGTCGCTTTAGCGCGGGGAGGAAAAGCGCCTCGTGGGGCTTTAGCCCCAT
>NZ_LNDC01000176.1 GCF_001870905.1 Geitlerinema sp. PCC 9228 | reverse complement strand
ACGGCGGCTAAAGCCGCACGGGTCGCTTTTCATCCCTGCTTTAAAAAGTCAGGGCTTTCAAGCTCCCGATTCATGCCGGTAAATTGAATAGTGCAAGTGAGCTCCTGTGGAACGACCGGTACTTCCGACATATCCAATCAAATCTCCTTTTTCCACCCGCGTTCCTCGTTTGACGGCAATCTCCGACAAATGTCCGTAGAGGGATACATGAAAGTGCTGGTCTTTCGTACCAGCAAAGGGCGGATTTTGGTTAGTGGCAAAGACTGCAACCACGCCATCGGGTTCCCCTAGCTTGCCGGCATTTAAAGCTTGTATTGCTGGTAAACGGTAGCAGCGGCACGGTGAAGCAAGGCGTGGCGGTAGACCAAGGCATCGAGGTCGTCGCAATAGCCACCACCAATAACGCTGGCGACGGGAACGCCAGCTGCCATACAAGTGCTTAACACCTGCATGTCGCGACGAAAAATCCCAGTGTCGGTGAGGGCAAGTTTTCCCAAGCGATCGCCGCTGTGAATGTCTACTCCAGCATCGTAAAAGACCAAATCGGGATTGACCTCAGAAAGTAAGTCGGGGAGGTAGTGTGCCAGGGTTTGCAAATATTCGTCGTCTTCCATGTCGACGGGGAGGGGAATGTCTAGATCGCTGGTTTGCTTGCGACCGGGAAAATTGGCTTGGCAGTGCATGGAAAAGGTAAATACCTGGGGTTGGTTTTGGAAAATAAAGGCGGTGCCATCCCCTTGATGTACGTCTAAATCGACGATGAGAACTTGGCGCACCTGTTGCTGCTGCAGCAAGACCCGTACCGCGATCGCGATGTCGTTAAAAATGCAAAATCCGGAACCGTAGTTGGGAAAGGCATGGTGGGTGCCGCCGGCAGTGTTACACGCTATGCCGGTTTGTAAGGCTAGCTGTGCGGTGAGAATGCTGCCACCAACGGCAATGCAAGTGCGATCGGCGAGTTGCGGACTCCAGGGAAGACCAATGCGCCTTTGTACCCGCGCGTCTAAGGTGCCGTGGCGGTAGGCGCTGACGTAGTCCGGTTCGTGTACCAATTCAATCCAACTTTGTAAAGGATAGTCTGGCTGCCACACCTGTTCGGGGACAACCACGCCTACAGAAAGTAAATATTCGTAAAGAAGCTTAAACTTATCCATGGGGAAGCGATGCCCTGGTGGTAGAGGGGCTACGTAGTTGGGATGGTAGACAATTGGTAGCTGCATAACGGGAATTTTTGGGTGGTTGCTCCCCAGGCGGTTGCGTGTAAATATACGCCTGAAGCTTTGCCAACTCTATAGTGTAGCGTTTTTGGGAGCTAAAGAATTGTTTAGGTATTTTTGCTTATGAATTGGCCCATCCTACCAAAAAGTAAAGCGCCAGATTTCTATCGGTGAAACCCAGCGCTTTACGCGGTTATAAAATACGAGCTTTATGTTTAGGATCTTTATATCCGCCGATCCCAATTTATTTTTCGTGTATTTCTATACTGCCAGAACTTTTTATGAAGCGAACGATTTCGTAATATTTTCTTTATATTTCATTTCCTTAGGATTTATCACGCTTGGTAAAGTTTTTTGTCGTTGAGGGGGTACAGGCCCCCAAAATCTGAGAAATCCAAATTTCCAGCGATCGCGTGCGCCAAAAACGCTCCCCTTGATGGGTAGAGACCATGGGTTCCACCAAAATGGTGAACATGCCCAAGCGGTTGCCTGCGAGAACATCGGTAAACAAGCGATCGCCCACCATAGCCACCTGGGAAATCGGCAAATCCATCGCCCGTACGGCTTGACGCAACTTACGTCGTGAAGGCTTTTGAGCGCCAGTAATGTAGGGCAAATTTAAAGAACGGGCAATGCGACCAATGCGGCGTTCGCTGAGATTGTTGCTCACCAACCACAAACTCATAAACGGACGTACCTGCTCCACCCAATCGTGCAAGTCCTCAGAAGTATCCATGGCATTCAAAGGCACCAAGGTTTCGTCCACATCTAAGACCAATCCTTTTAAGCCTTGTTTGCGGAGGATGTCTGGATGCAAAGCCACCACACAATCCCCTAAAATCAAATCCGGTTCCAGTAGTTTCCCCCAAGACATAAAATCTATACCATTCATAGTTTGCTGGGAAGCCGACCCAGACGGTGCCGGTTCAGTTGGCAGCGGACGTTTGCTGGTTGTCCATGCGATCGCGAATGCGCTCCTGCGCCGCCTGATGTTCCGCTAGAGTGCGGCTAAACACGTGGGTACCATCGTAGCGAGCCACAAAATAAAGATAATCCGTATCTTCTGGATTGGCAGCCGCTTGCAAACTGGCTTGGGAAGGACTGGCAATGGGTGTGGGCGGCAGTCCGGCATTTAAATAGGTATTGTAGGGAGATTCCGTGCGCACTTGTTCCAAGGTTAGCGGCTGTTCTGGAGTTTGGGTAATGCCCAAACCATATTCTACGGTTGGATCGGCCTCCAGGCGCATTCCCTGGCGCAGGCGATTGACAAACACCCCGGCAATCCGCCGCCGTTCCCGGCCTACCACGGCTTCCCTTTCCACAATACTAGCCAAGGTCACCCACTCCGACAAACGCCAATCGGCCGCCACCCGCTCGTAAATGGGTAAGGCCACTTGCTCAAAACGTTCGAGCATCTGCCAGACCACAGTTTGCGGCGTGACTTCCTGCAAGGGCATTTTGTAGGTATCGGGAAACAAAAAACCTTCCAGGTGGGGCAAGTCTCCCGGCAGCCAGGGATAGCGATCTACAGGGAGCTGGCGGGTGGCGGCGAGAAAATCTTCCTGGGAAAAATAACCTTGCTCTTGCAAGTAGGCACCAATTTGCCGACGCGACCATCCCTCGGGAATGGTAAAGCTGACGGTGACCACTTCCCCCTGCCAAATTTTGGCGGCGATCGCTTCGAGGGAAGAACCGGGGGAAATTTTGTAGGTGCCGGCACGGTATCCCCCATCGCGATCGCGCACGGAGAGCCATTCCGTCCACAACCGCCAAGCAGCGGGGGAGCGAATCAATTCTGCCGCCGCCAGATCCACGCCAATCTGCTGTCCGGGGGTTCCTGGGGGAATTTCAATTTGTACGGCATCCGCTTCGCCGGCGTTGGGATCCACCGGTGCCGAAGCCCAACGCCACCAACTCCACCCCTGCCAAGCGCAAATGCCCCAGGTTAGGGGCAGAACGAATAGGTAGAACCACCATTTGCCAGTCGATTTTTGCGATCGGTTCATGACCACCTGCTACTTCCTCTGGAAACGCTGTGTTGGGAAAATTGGGGGAGGGGACATTGCCCTCCCCACGCAGTTCAAACGAGCCTACCAGCGACGCACCACTAAGAAAACACGAAAAAAAATGCCAATGGCGATCGCGGCTTTAGTCGAGATCGTCAAACAACTGTTCTTCCAACATAGCCTCAATGGTGGGCATGAGGGGTTCGAGCTGTTGGATCTCTTCATCGGAAAGCAGCTCTGGTTTGCCGTTTTTGTCGAGCCGCGCCAAAATTAAATAAGGATCTAGGGGCGTGTAGATCCCGTATTCTTGTTCTTCGTGGTAAAAACTGGCAAGCAGGTGAAATTCTTCGTAATCGCCATCGCCGTTTTCCTCCACATTGCTGTCGCCGAAATTTTGGTTGTCGTCAAAATCGGGTAGCTCGCCGCTCACCGTTAGCGTTACCGCCGTCCGTTGCAAGTTCAGATTTTCTTCTTCCAAAACGGCTTTGGCTGTGGGAAAAATGAGGTTGAGCTCGTCTTCACTATCTACCGGAACGGGTTCTTCCCGTTCTTCGCCATCTTCTTCCTCCCACCAGGCAAAAATTTCCACGGGTAGATCGACAGGAACCAACAGGGCGTAATTCTGACCCTGTAGCTGAAAGGAATGTTCCACAAAACAAGGCAGCGATCGCCCCTGGTTGTCAAAGACGGTCACTGCATCTGGTGGGAAATGTTGATGTTCTTGGGAATATTCAGATGGGGACATAAAAGGTTAACGGATTTGAACGTAAAAGCGCTTGTAGAAGGTACTTCCCTATTCTCCCAAGAATTGCGATCGATAGCGAACTATACAGATAGCTTTGGTTGGCGGCGCTGGTCCAACCACTGCTGCAAAATAATGGCTGCGGCTTTGCGATCGACCAATTCCTTGTGGCGGCTGGGGGCTTGTTTTTGCGCATGCATCAGTTGCTCGGCTTCCAGCGAACTCAACCGTTCGTCTACATACTCCACAGGGAGTTGTAGGATTTGTTGCAATTTCCTCGCATACTTTTGCACTTCCTGGGCTTGAGTTCCCAGCACCCCGTTCATTGAATAGGGCAGGCCAACTACCAAAACCGTTGCCTCGCGTTCGGTAACGATTTGTTGCAATTGGGCTACATCCCGTGCCAACGCCGACCGTTTGATGGTGGTTAGCCCCGTAGCGATCGTGCCCGTGCCATCGCAACCCGCTACGCCAATGCGTTTTCGACCAATATCCAAACCCAGAGCTGAAATTTTCTCCATGGGAAATCTTTGCTAAATCGGTGGTTAAGAAGAACGCTCGCCGTCGCCATCTTGGTCTGAAGGGTCTTCCGCAAACGCCAAGCTGGAGGCAGCACTGTTGGTGGGTCGATCGGTGGAATGGTTGGGATGGCAATGGGATTGACCGCGGTCGGCTTTCCACCACCGCAGGCGGCTGGGAATGGGCGTTCTGGAAGGCTGCAATCCCGGCAAAACTTCCGACAGTTGCAAAGCTTCCAAGGAAACCGGTTTGGATTCCCGCAGTTTGTGCCACACCGAACGGGACATCATCAGCGTGTGTTTGACCCGTTGGGCACCCAGTTTTTCTAAATAAGTTTCCCGATCGCTTTGATAGTCGGCAGAGGCTATCTGCACGGGTTGCGCCGGGAAATCTTGGGCAATGCGGGCAATTTGACACAGCAGCTCGCCGTACAGCCAGTCGTATCCGGGATGGACGGTAATCTGCGCCGCGGCTGGTTGCTCTCCCTCCTGGGAAAGGGTTACTTGAAAGTACCCAATGGCAACTTGCCGTTGGGGTTCAAATACGTAGCCGCTGACGGTTTCTTGACCGGCCATTCCTTGTTGAACGCCGGTGACAATGGAATCGAGCAAGCTGGTTTGAAAATCCTGCAAGCGGTAGTCAAAAACCTGCCGCACCATGGGCGGAACCGAGGCGGCATCCAATTGCTGTAGCAGTTGGGCGTCGGTATTGCTCACCGGCCACAGGTGGCCCAGATTGGGTTCTGCGATCGCGATTTCCTGCAGCCGTTCCGGTGCCAAAGACCAGTAGGTCATCTGCGCCAAGGGTTGAAACCCATTTTGGCGGTACAAAGCCAAACTGCTGCGGTCGTTAATGTCTACTTCCGAAATCCAATTGCGTGCTTGGCGAATGCGTTCGAGACAGTGGCGTAGTAACACCGAACCGGTATGCTGGCTGCCGGCGGCCGTATCCACCACCGCCCGATCGACCCGCCAGGTGGTTTTGGCGTGGTTGCAGGCAGATACCTGAATGGCACCCACCAAGCGATCGCTTTCTTGAGCTACGTAAACGCGAGATAAATGTTGGTAGGGGTTGGGAAACCAACTGAGGAGCTTCCACAACCAAAACCAGCGCCGTAGTCGCTGCCAAGCGAGATCGGGGTTCCGGCGACCAGCAAAACAGCTATCCAAACAATTGTCTGTTAGCAGTTGTTCGATGGTTTCCAAGTCCCAGTACCGGACTGGGCGCACGCTGGGATGCTTCAAATTTTGGGGAACCAGTGATTTCATCGTACTTTAATCAATTCAGCCTCCGCAGACAGCAGCACAGGGAACTCAAGTCCATAATCTTTTGATGAACGTTGCTACGAGTGACAAAACCTACGCAGCCAGACCCCTGCAGCGCCACCAACAGCCAAATGCTTCCCTTGCTGCCATGGTTTATTTAGGTCGAATCAACACCAGGGGGGTTTGCCGATCGGCATTTCCTGCCGGATTGCTTCGCAAGGCTTCTGTCACAACAGTTGGATTGGTATCGGGGGTCGCTGCTACTATCTTAACGGCTTTCAAGTCATTGACATCCACGATAGCAGCCAACAATCCGGTTTCCCGTTGAATCGTCTCTACAACTTTTTGTGGGTCCACCGGTCCGAGCACAATAAACTGGTCGTAGGGGGGCAATGTTCCTGTCACGTCATCAATGAGCCGCGCTTGTTCCCCTGCCAGTTGGTAAAATCCCCCAGGCTTACCTAATATTTTAGCAAGGGCACCCCCAAAAAAGGCAAACAGCACCCGGGCAGGACCGACAATATCTACCAGGGTTTGCAGCCCGCAGGCGGTGGCCATGCTGGAGGTGGGTAGGAAAAAATAACACAATCGTTTGGCCACCCATCCCGGTCGTACGTCGGTTGGCGATCGCCACCGCCCTTGCATAATCGCTAGAGGGGTTTCGCCGATGGTGACAATATCCCCCGGCTGGGCGTGCGGGGCTACGTAGCGTTTCACAATCTCGACGGGGGTGTCTAAATGGCTCAGCAGGTGGGTCTTGACGGGCAAAACCTCGGCGCTGGGTAGGTTTTCCCATGCCAGGGGGAGCATCGGGTCGGGAAATTGTAAAGGCACCACCACGTGGCGAGTTTGCCGAATATATCCTTGCGGTCCGTAGGTAACGTAGCGAAATCGAATCCAGGCGCTTTGTAAGTGGGTAAGATCGTCGCCGGTAATATCCAGGGAAACTTGTACGCGCGTAGTTTTGCCTACCTTAACAATATACGCAAACCAGTATCCATCTTCGCGCGCTGGCATATCTTCGTGA
This sequence comes from Geitlerinema sp. PCC 9228, assembly GCF_001870905.1. NCBI lineage: Bacteria > Bacillati > Cyanobacteriota > Cyanophyceae > Geitlerinematales > Geitlerinemataceae > Geitlerinema > Geitlerinema sp. PCC 9228. The sequence goes on along the minus strand of NZ_LNDC01000176.1, from coordinate 27,298 downwards.
CAGGGGGTAATTTGCGTTTGCCACCTCACGCCCGCCAGGCTGCCTTGGCCCAGTAGGGTGGCTTCGGCTTCCGCTTGGGGTACCATGATTTCTAGGTGCTGGGTACGGTTAACCAAGAGCATTTCTCCCACCAAACGGTAGTGCTGGGGCTTTTGGACTTGCAACTGCCAAGTTCCCGGTTCCGCGGCTAGATGGTTTCCCGGTTGCCGGCGGTAGTTCCATTCCAGCCATCCCCATCCACCGGCGACCAGCAGCAATAGGGCGAAAATCAAAAGTGCAACGATATTCAAGGCGATTCACCTATCCCATATCAACCTGAACAGATCGTACTGGCTTGAGGGACTTTCTTCATAGAAATTTGCCGCCTCCGCAGCCCGATCGCGTTGGCTCGGGTCTTGGTCGTGGAACAATAGAAAGACATGCTACTCTATACACTCGGCAATTTCATCAGGAAAAGGCGGTGCTGCTATGAAGCTGGTTTGTTCGGTTAGCGATTTAAATACCCACTTATCCTTGGTCAGTCGTGCTGTACCCGCACGCCCCAACCATCCAGTGTTGGGCAATGTTCTATTCCATGCCGATGCCGAAGCCCAACAGGTGAAGCTGACGGCGTTTGACCTCAGTCTGGGCATCCGCACGAGCTTTGCGGCTCAAGTGGAGAGCGATGCCAAGCTGACTTTGCCGGCGAAGCTATTTCATGAGATTGTCGCGAAGTTACCTCCAGGGGATTTGACCATCGAGGCCACCCTATCGGAGACACCTCCGTCCGAAGGCAGCGAAACAGCAACAGCTGCTACTGCAGAAGATGATGGGGAAGAAAACAGCCATAGCGAGGCGGCTGAAAGTGCGGCGACCACGGCGATCGCGACGTTATTTTCGGTCTCCGGACGCTACCAGGTCCGCGGTATGGATGCGGAAGAATTTCCCGAACTGCCAGCCATTGAAAATGGTTCCACCGCCCAAATTTCTGCGAAAGCGCTTTTAGAAGGATTGCGCGGTTCTCTGTTTGCCGCCAGTACCGACGAAACCAAACAGGTGCTCACTGGCATTCATCTGGTGGTGGGGGAAGATGGGTTGGAATTTGCTGCTACCGACGGACATCGTTTGGCTGTGGTGGAAACGACGAACGAACTGGAAAAAGATGGGGAGTTGCAACCTTTGGAAGCCGATGCTTTTGAGGTGACTATCCCTACCCGCGCTTGGCGGGAGTTGGAACGCGCGATCGCCCTGCACGATCGCGATCGCCCCATTCAACTGTATTTCGACCCAGGTCAAGCGATTTTTGAGTTAGACAACCGACGCCTCACCACCCGCACCCTGGAAGGTCAGTACCCGGCTTATCGCCAGCTGATTCCCGATCGCTTTAGCCGGCAAATTTCGGTGGACCGCAAGCAACTTTTGCAGGCGTTGGAATTGGTTTCGGTGCTGGCAGACCGCAAAAACAGCGTGGTGAAATTTAGCCTCGATGCCGAAGCCAACCAGCTTTCCCTTAGTGCGGATGCCCAGGATATCGGCAGCGGTACCGAATCGTTGGATGCAGATATTTCTGGAGACAGCATCGATGTGGCGTTTAACGTGAAGTATTTGATGGAGTCGTTGAAAAACCTGCAATCTTCCCAGATCCAAATTCAGCTCAATACAGCCACTTCCCCCGCTATTTTGCAACCGTTGGGGGGCATCAAAATGACCCACTTAATTATGCCGGTGCAATTGCGATCGTAAGGGTTCTTGCTACCAAAAATAGGGGCAAACATACTTGCCCCTCCAATTCTTGGGTTGCCATTGGAAAGCTGGTTAAAAAGTTACGAAAAAACACGGGAACTTGAAAGCCCTGCCTCTTTCCCAGCCGAGATGAAAAGCGACTCGTGCGGTCGCCGCCGTCAAAATGTGCTACAGTTGCATCAAAGTACGTCCACAATGGGGCCGAAAAACCCTCGCCGAGGGTCCCTGTTCGCCGGGGAGGGGCTAGCTCATAGGGAATCTCTTCACAGGCACACCCAAGGAAGCGAGAATCTCACGAATAGAATTCGTGAGAGTGTCAAAAGTTGGCGTTGGTGCCTATCTGCGGCCAGCCTACATTGGCGATACTGGTACCGGTGGGTTGCGAGCAGGCATAGAGGTTGTTGTCCCCAGGTAGCGTGGAAATCATACCGGCACAAGCGCCCGAACCGGGATTTTTGTCGTAAGTACAGGACAAAGCGCTGTAAAACTTATCGCTATCGGCTTCTTTCACGCAAGCGGCGGCATCGGGCAGGCTACCAGCGGCCGCACAGTTGAGAGCCAGACCCATACCGACGTTGCTGACAACGCAACCCGGGCGCACGCAACAACCGTTAAAGCACATGCCGCCTGAGGAGGAACCGCCTACGGTCGTTTGCAAGCTGTTGGGGTCTTGCAGCAACGCATCCATCTGCATGGCGGGGTCGTTGGTCATGGTGCCGAGGTCTTGCGAAAGACGATCGGCGGCTTGGGAAACCGGGTCGCTGCCGGCGGCAGTATCCTCGGTTTGGGTGATTTTGGCTGTGTCGCTACCGTATTGGGTTTGGTTGGCTTGTTCTTCCACAGATCCCCCGTCGGTGATATCTGCAACAACAGGGGATAAGTTGGCACCTACGAGAATGCTGGTGGTCGCGATCGCAATGAGTATTTTTTTCAAAACTTTTCCTCCGAAGAAATGAACGATGGATGTTCCCCCTGTTGAACTGGGAAGGATCGTCTCTGGAATCCTTCCCAACCATGGCGGCAAAATAGCACTTACTTGGATAGATACCAGCAATGCTCCTAGATTCGATTTTTAGTTAAATCAGGAAAGCTCGGTCCCCCAAATTTCTTTGACATAGTTTCTATTTACAGAATGATCTACAAGCGCAATTTGTGTCATCCGCAAAAACACGTAAAGATGTTTGTAAACTTTCCGCAATTCCAGAGATCCTACGTAGCGGTTGCTTGTTTTTTCCCACTAGCCACCCCAGCGATCGCCACCAAAGAATATGCTATTTTGATAGCAACCATTCCCAACCCTTTCCCTCATTTTTGATCTGAGATTTATGAAAGCATCGAAAAGCGAATCCCTTCAAGCACGTGCCTCCCGACTGCTCAAACTCGCAGGTATTCTCTTAATCCTTTCGGCATTGGTTGACTATATCTTGCTACCAATTCCCTTGCAATGGGGCGATCCCCAATGGCAGCTGCGCATCAGCACCAAAATCGTCGAACGGGGCGTCGTTCCCCTCATGGGCATGGCCTTTATCATTGGTGGCTACGGCTTCGACAAAAGTTCGGAAACCAATCCATCAACCGCGCACAACCAATGGCAAGATTTGCATTTTTGGAGTGCCGTCGTTTCCAGTTTTTTGGGGTTGGTCTTTTTACTGCTGGTTCCCATTCATATCGGCAACGTTTTGGCAGCGAGAGGGGCCACCGTGGAACGCATCGACCGCGAAACCACTCAAGCCAAACAACAGCTGGAACAATCCTTGCAGCAACGCCAACAAGACCTAGAAGCGCTCTTAGCCAACCCCCAAGAACTAAAAACTTACATAGAAAACAACAACCTTTCTCCCGAAAAACAAAGTCGCCTGCAAAATTTCCAAAACCACCCCGAAGCCTTACAACAGCAAACCCAAACCGTACGCAACCTCATGGAAGAACAAATCGAACAAAGACGCCTAACAGCTTTGAAAGATTCCAAAGTCGGTGCCTTCAAATCGAGCGTCCGGATTGGCTTGGAGAGCTTGTTGCTAGCCAGTGGTTACGTTGTCATCGGTTGGACCGGTTTAAAAAGGTACAAGTAGCCCTTTTCCCAGCTTTAACGTTCGTTTGTTTTAGCTTTCCACCGCTTCTTGTTGTTCGGTGGCTGGCTGTACTTGAGGCTGGAACTGGAACAGGGAATAAACCACATTGCGACGAATGTCGGTCATCATCTCCAAGAACAGCTCATACCCTTCGCTCTTGTATTCGACCAAGGGGTCTTTCTGACCGTACCCACGCAGGCTTACCGATTCTCTCAGGGCATCCATATGCTGCAAGTGTTCCCGCCACAAAGCATCGATTTGCTGCAGCATGAAGAAACGTTCCGCCTGCCGCATCAAGCCGGGTTGGATTTGGTCTACCTGGGCCTCTTTCATATCGTAAGCAATGCGTACCTGTTCGTGGAGGAACGTTTTGATTTCGTCAATGCTCATATCCTCCAGCTGGCTGGGTTCCAAATCAGAAAGCAGGTACACAAACTGCTTCACCTTATCCACCAAGTTTTCCAAATCCCACTCTTCCGAGGGCAAGTCAGGGTTGACATAGGCATTGACAATATCATCCATGGTTTGTTCGCCGTAGCGAATCACCTGTTCCTTCAGGTCTTCCCCTTCGAGAACCCGCCGCCGTTCCGAATAAATAGCACGGCGTTGGTTGTTCATCACCTCATCAAACTCGAAGACCTGCTTGCGGATATCATAGTGGTAGGTTTCCACCTTCCGCTGGGCATTTTCCAGGGATTTCGTCAACATCCCCGACTCGATGGGCATATCTTCTTCTACGCGGAAAGCATTCATCAAGCCAGCCACCCGTTCGCCGCCGAAAATCCGCAGCAAATTGTCTTCCAAACTCAGGAAAAAGCGGGTGGAACCATCATCCCCTTGACGACCAGCACGACCGCGCAACTGGTTGTCAATGCGGCGCGACTCGTGGCGTTCGGTACCAATCACGTGCAAGCCGCCCAATTCCACCACTTCATCGTGTTCTTTTTGAGTAAACTCTTCATATTCTTGGCGGATTTGGTTGTAGACTTCCCGCAGTTTCTGTACCACCGGATTGTCCGTGGGGGCTTTTTCCGAAGCTACCGCCACCAAGTCCTCTGCTTCTAGTTCCGGCAAATTACGTTCCCCATAGGTTTGCACGGCAAAATCCACGGCTTCTTTTAACTGTTTTTCTGCTTCTTTGGATAATTTTTTCGGGAAAATTTGTGGGGAAGCTTGCCAGCTTTTTACTTTCTTTTTGTTATTTGGATCGAATCCTTGCCCGCCTTTGCGCTTGTTGGCACCGGGAACTTTGGTGGGGGAGACGGCATCGTCATCGTCTTCTGGTTGCACCAACCTTGGCATTAAATACTCCCGTACCTTCAACCGGGCCATGTACTCGGCATTACCACCTAGAATAATATCCGTTCCCCGACCCGCCATATTGGTGGCAATGGTAACCGCACCGCGACGACCGGCTTGGGCAACAATTTCGGCTTCCCGTTCCACATTTTCTGGCTTGGCGTTGAGCAGATTGTGGGGAACGTTGCGTTCGGAAAGCAACTGGGAAAGCCGTTCCGATTTTTCTACGCTGGTGGTGCCCACCAAGACCGGACGCCCTTTTTCGTGCATTTCGGCGCATTCTTCGGCCACGGCCTTCCACTTGGCATTTTCAGTTTTGTATACCACATCCGACCAGTGGTGGCGGCGTAAGGGACGATTGGTAGGAATGATGGTAACTTCCAGACCGTAAATGCGCTCGAATTCGGCTTCTTCGGTTTTGGCGGTGCCGGTCATACCGGCCATTTTGGGGTATAACAGGAATAAGTTCTGGTAGGTGATGGAAGCCAGGGTTTGGGTTTCTGGTTGAATTTCTACGCCTTCTTTGGCTTCAATGGCTTGGTGCAATCCATCGCTCCAGCGGCGACCCGGCATTACCCGACCGGTAAATTCGTCTACAATGACAACTTCGCCGTTGCGTACAATGTAGTTGACATCTTTGACAAAGAGTTCTTTGGCTTTGATGGCGTTGAAAACATAGTGTGCCCAGGGGTCTTTGGGGTCGTAGAGGTCGTTGACCTGCAGCAATTCTTCGGCTTGGGCGAAGCCTTCGTCGGTGAGCAGAACCTGGCGCGCTTTTTCGTCTACTTCGTAGTGTTCTTCGGCGTTGAGTTGGGAGGCGATTTCGGCGGCGCGGACGTATTTTTCGCTGGGTCTGTCTACCTGACCAGAGATGATCAGTGGGGTTCTGGCTTCGTCGATGAGAATGGAGTCTACTTCGTCGATGATGCAGTAGTTGAAGGGACGCTGCACCACATCGGCTAGGTCGGTGGCCATGTTGTCGCGCAGATAGTCAAATCCGACTTCGCTGTTAGTGCAGTAGGTAATGTCGCAGTTATAGTTTTTCTGACGTTCGGAGGGGCTCATTCCTTGTTGGATCAACCCCACGCTCAATCCCAAAAATCGATAAACTTGCCCCATCCATTCGGCGTCGCGGCGGGCTAGATAGTCGTTGACCGTGATGATGTGTACGCCTTTGCCGGTGAGGGCATTGAGATAGGCCGGGAGGGTGGCGACGAGGGTTTTCCCTTCCCCGGTTTTCATTTCGGCAATTTGTCCGTTATGCAGGACCACACCGCCCAAGATTTGCACGTCAAAGTGCCGCATTCCCAGCACCCGCTTGGCGGCTTCTCGCACCACAGCAAAGGCTTCTGGTAGGAGTTCGTCTAGAAGTTGGTTTTCTTCTTTTTCCGATTGGACGTTTTGTAGCTGCTGTTGAAATTCTTTGGTTTTTTCGCGCAGTTCGTCGTCGGAGAGGGATTGAATATCTTCTTCTAGAAGGTTAACTTCGGTAACGAGAGGGTTGATTTTTTTGAGCTTGCGTGTATTGGGATCGCCAAGCAGTTTTTTGAGCATAGCCGGATCGGACTCCTTGCGGTGACTAGGCGGCATCAGCCAGCGGTGCGGTTTGCAGGCAAACCACGGTGTTGTTGGTTTGATTGCTAGAGAATGGGAGTAGCTGACTGAGATTTCAGGCTTCTTCTATCCTATCACTATAGGAGAAAAAGAACAGGGGGGTGTATTTCGGCGCATACTTTGGTTATGGCGTCTCTGAGGGCGATGGTGGCGAAGAGAGAACCCGGAAGTTGTATTCGGGGGCTTGGGGATGGCAGCGGACGCAACTTTTGACGGTGGTGGGGTTGGGAATGTCTACCTCGGGGTGCAATGCTTGGAAAAAGCGGGATTGGTTGAAGCGGTAGGGGGTGGATTCTTCTTCGTTTTGAGAGCGCGAGAAGGTACTTAGGTAGTTCCAAACCAAGGTGAGGTTGGGGTTTCGCAAGGGGGTAATGGTGGTGCCGTAGTGTTGGGAGTCCTGCAGCAGGTCGCTCCAGGTTTGTCGGGGGAAGACGGCGGGGGGAATGGCGAGGTGGCAGCTACCGCAGTTTTGGATGTAGAGTTCTTTCCCCAGTTGGTAGCGGGGGGGAAGGGGGTCTACAGTGCCGATGCTGGGGGGGTTGGGGTTGGGGTCGCTGGCGGTGGCGATGCCCCAGCCGATGATGCCACTCCACAAAACCAGCAGGCAGAGTAAGATAAATGGCGATCGCTTGGCGGGTCGCCAGAGGGGATTGCGAGATTTGCGACGAACCATAGGCAAAGGGGGCACTCCAATTTCAAGTGGGGCGCTTCGCCAAGGTCAATTATACGTTATTTTTTGACTTTGGCGGCGGAGGGGGTGGGAACGGTTTGCAGCAATTGTTGGATGAGGGCAGTGGCGTCTTGACCAGCAGCGGGAATGGTGCGGTGGGCCAGGACAAAGGGAGCTAGCCATTTTACATGGTCTTCAATGGCGTAGTAGGTGTCGGTTTGGGGGTTGTAGTAGTCCCCTTCGATGTAGGCGAGGGCTTGGGTGGTGCGGTACAAAGCGACGGTTCCCCGGGGGCTGGCACCGAGGGCAATGTCTTCGTGGTGGCGGGTGGCAACCACCAAATCCCGCATGTAGGCTTGCAGTTCTGGCGAGATTTTGACTTGCTTGCACAGTTGTTGCAGCTGTTCTACTTCGTGGGTGGAGATGCAAGGTTGCAACTGGGCGATCGCGACGCCGGTATCCAACCGCTGCAGCATTTGCAGTTCTTCGGTTTCGCTAGGATATCCCAAACTAAAGGAGAGGGTAAACCGGTCCATTTGCGCTTCTGGTAGGGGAAAGGTGCCTTGATATTCAATGGGGTTTTGCGTGGCAATCACAAAAAAAGGGCTGGGAACCGGTCGGGAAACCCCGTCTACGGTCACTTGTCTTTCTTCCATCACCTCTAACAAAGCCGATTGGGTGCGGGGGGTGGCGCGGTTGATTTCATCGGCTAGAAAAATATTGGTAAAAACGGGACCGGATAAGAATTCAAAGTCGCCGGTGCGGGGATTCCAAATATTGGTGCCAGTGGTGTCGGCAGGAAGCAAATCGGGGGTACATTGCAGGCGTTGAAATTGGCCATCGATGGAACGGGCCAGGGATTTGGCCAGCAAGGTTTTCCCGACGCCGGGTACGTCTTCTAAGAGGGCATGGCCGCCGGAAAACAGGGCGACCAAAACTAAGCGAATGGCATCGGTTTTGCCGACGATGGTCTGGTTTAAATTTTCAACCAGTTGGGCAACTTTTTCTCTCATGGTAGGGGCAGCTGGAAGGTGGTTAGGTGGGGTCGTTTCTGGCGAGTTCGCAATCTCGGGCAATTTGCGCTTTGAGTTCCTCTAGGGAGGCAAATTTTTGTTCCGGACGCAGGAATTTTTGTAAGTGCAGGGTAAGGGTACGACCGTACAAGTCCCCCGACCAGTCTAGCAGGTGTACCTCTACGGATACTTGCTGACCGTTGACGGTGGGACGGGCACCGATGTTGGCAACCCCAGGCAAACATGGGGATACAGAGTGGGGGTGGTTGGTTTGCACCCAGACGCTGTAGACCCCCAAACGGGGAAGGAATTTTTCCGGTGGAACGTGCAAGTTGGCGGTGGGAAACCCAATGGTTCTACCGAGTTTTTCTCCGGCCACCACTTTGCCGATCAGTTGGTAGGGGCGTCCCAACAGTTGCTGGGCGCGTTCTACGTCTCCTGCTTGCAGGGCTTGCCGGATGGCGGAACTGCTGATGCGCTCCGACCCTTCGCTTTTGAGGGGGATAATATTGGTATGAATGCCGTATTGCCAGGCGATCGCACGTAAATCGGTGGCGGTGCCGCTGCGATCGCGTCCGAAGCAGAAATCAGCGCCAATGCTAATTTGTTTGGCATGCAACTGTTTGACCAGGATGCGATCGACAAATTCCGAGGGTTCCAGCGAAGCGAGTTCCCGGTCGAAAGGCAACAAGACCAATTGTTCCACCCCTAAGGCAGCAAGTGCGGTTTCTTTTTCGCGATTGGGGGTCAGTAAGCTGAGGGGTTGCCCGGTGAAAAATTCCCGTGGATGGGGGGTAAACGTCACTACGGTGGCGTAGGTTTTCCCATGACACTCAGAAGAAACCGGGTCCTCATTGGTCGGTAGAATTGGCTGAATTACTTGCCAATGACCGCGATGAACGCCGTCAAAATTGCCTAAAGCAACGTTGGTTGGCGCGAGTACTTTGTTAAGCGTTTTGGTCACCCACACTGGCTACAGACCGCTATATTTTGGCTACAGGTTGTTGAACTTAGGCGGAGATTTTGGTTTCGGAAGCAGGATTGCTGGGCGGTGTCGTTGGATTTAACTCCAAAGACATGCCTTCTCGGGCCATAATACTTCCGGGAAACTGTTGGGCTGCTTCTTCCCCGATGCGATCGAGAAATTCGTCATCGTGGGTGGGGGCGTGGTGAAACAAAATCAATCGTTTGACATTGGCGGCTTTGGCCACTTTAATGGCTTCTTGCCAGGTGGAATGCCCCCATCCCACTTTGTTGCTGTACGTACTGTTGTCGGAAGTATGGTATTCTTCATCTGTGTAGGTGGCATCGTAAATGATGGCGTCGGCGTTGCGGGCTAGGTGCAGGACATTTTCATCGATGCGATCGCGAAGATGCTCGGTATCGGTAATGTAAGCTGCAGCGTATCCCTGCCAGTTGATGCGGTATCCCACCGATTTACCGGGATGGTTCAACGGTGCGCTTTCCACCGTAATATCGCCAATTTCCACGCTTTCCCCAGGTTCCAGGTGGTAAAATTTCAAATCTGCCCCCATGACTTGCAACGGTACCGGAAAGTTGGGATGGCGCATTTGATCGTTGAGGCACTGTTCTAAGGTATACCCACTGGGCGCGGTAGCCCCATAAATATGGAAGCAGTTGCCTTTAATAAACGCGGGCACAAAAAAAGGAAACCCTTGAATGTGGTCCCAGTGAGCGTGGGTAAAAAACATATAGGCTTCCAAGGGCATTTCGGACAACAAAGATTGTCCCAAAACCCGCAATCCCGTTCCACCATCAAAAATGAAACAGGTATCGCCGACACGCATTTCTACACAGGGGGTATTGCCGCCATAGCGGACGGTTTCCGAACCGGGGCAAGGTATGTTTCCTCGTACCCCCCAAAAGCGAATTGTAAACGTTTTCTGCATACTAGACATGTGTTTGCAACGCAGGATTCAATCGGTCTTTTCCTTGCTTTTTGATGCGGTTTTCCCCAAACTTACTCCTGAATGGTCTTTGGTTTTGACTCCTCTGGTTGGCCCCTCTCGAAAGCCCCCTTGTCCGCTGAGATCCAACGCTGCCATGCCCCCCTAGGGGAAACAGGAGTGCTGCCATTACGGACAACAAGCTAACAGGGAACCGTTTGCAATCCAGAAGCACCTACTAACAACAAGGATATCCAGCCTTAATCTAGCCTAGATCCTATATGCCTGTTGCCCAGAATGCTAGCCAGCATCCGGGGGAATTTTTGCGAAGGCCATTTTTCTAAGGAGCGTTTTCCACGAGCGGCTGGCCGCTGTCCCCATACATAACCAGCAGGTTTGGCGTGCTTAGGTGGCAGCTGTGGGATTGGCCAAAACAAATTTCAGCACAAACAAACCCGCCAGTGCCCAGACGGTCAGAGAAATTTCGCGAAATTTCCCTTGAGCGGTTTTTAAAATAGGATAGGCTATAGTGCCCATGGCCAGTCCGTCAGCAATAGAAAAACTTAAGGGAATTCCCAGCAAAATAAAAAAAGCAGGAATAGCTTCCGCCGGATCGTGCCAGCGAATGTTTTGAATACTCCCTGCCATTAGTATACCCACCATTAACAATGCACCCGCTGTGGCAAACGCAGGAATAGCTGCCAGCAAGGGAATAAAGAAGATCGAAATGAGGAACAAAACCGCCACGACCAAGCCGGTAAAGCCAGTACGACCTCCCTGAGAAACGCCGGCGGCAGACTCTACATAGGTGGTTACCGTGGAGGTTCCCAAAATGGCTCCTACTGTTGTTCCCACCGCGTCGGCCATGAAGGCAGATTTGCCCCGGGGGAGCTGACTGTTTTCATTGATATATCCAGCTTGAATCCCCAAACCGGTTAAAGTGCCAATGGTATCGAATAAATCCACAAATAAAAAAACCAGAAGTACGGGAATTATATTGAAAAAAGATCGCACCGGCAAGTTGGTGATGGCTGAGATGGCTTGTCCCCACAAGTCGGTGGGGAAGGGCGGAATTTCTACAATTTTAGCGGGTGCCGCGGCGATTCCCAAAATCCATCCCAACCAAGCGGTTCCCAAAATGCCCAATAATAAGGCACCTTGGATGCGGCGTACCATGAGAATGGCGGTTAGGAAAATGCCCGCGATCGCTAAGACTGTGGCTGGGTTGGCTAAGTTTCCCAAAGTTGTGGTGGTGGCTTGGTCGATGGCAATGATGCCCGAGCCGCTGCTTCCCGACTCCGGATCGCCGGTGACGGCAATGTAGGCGAGAAACAAACCAATGCCGGCGGCGGTGGCTTGTTTCAAACAGTCGGGGATGGCTCGGAGGAGGTGGCTACGCAGTTCGGTGAGGGTGAGAATGATAAATAGCAATCCTTCTAGAAAAATGGCGAACAAAGCGACGCGCCAGTCAATACCCATCCCGAGAACGACGGAAAAGGCGAAAAAAGCATTCAATCCCATACCTGGGGCTAGAGCAAAGGGATAGTTGGCAAACAAAGCCATCACCAAGGTGGCGATCGCGCTGGCTATAGCCGTTGCAATCGCCAGTTCGGCAAACAAATCCTGGGGTTGCTCTAAAAAAATGGCTTCGCCCAAAATACCGGGATTAACGGCTAGGATATAGGCCATAGTAAAAAAAGTCGTTATCCCGGCCAAAATTTCGGTGCGCAGGGTGGTGCCATTTTCTGCAAATTTAAAAAAACGAGCTACAAACGTAGAATGGGAGTCCAATGGATTCATGCTGAAAAGATTTTGCGATCGTCGATGGTGCCATAGGTTCTAGTGTACAGAACCTTTTTTCGCTAGGAAAAGCTGGAAACGCAGCGGGCGTCGCTGCCCATTTTGACAGGCTTTGAGAAACCAATGACAACCAACCAAAAACCCCATTTCTGGCGGTTGGCTTGGGTCGGCATTTTTCTATTTTCTCTGGTCCTGAGATTTTGGCACATCAGTCAGTTCAACCAACTGGTGTTCGATGAAGTCTATTTTGCCACCTTTGCCAACAATTACCTCACCCAAACGGAATTTTTCGATACCCATCCCCCCTTAGGCAAATATTTGATTGCGGTGGGCATCTGGGTCGGCCAGCATTTACCTTTCCCCGAAACTCCCACTAATACGGAAACGGGTTCCCTACTGACGCCCTTTGATTACCGGTGGATGAATGCCGCCGTGGGGTCTTTTGTTCCCCTGTTGGTAGGAGGCATCGCCTACCAGTTGGGAAGGTGGCGCTGGCAACTTCCCCAAGCCCAAACCTATGCGATCGCGGCGGCTTTGCTGGTTGCCCTTGATGGTTTGTTCTTAGTTGAATCTCGCTATGCCCTGATCAATATTTACCTGGTCTTTTTTGGTTTGTGCGGGCAGTATGCTTTTCTCCGTGGCGTGTCTGCACGCGGCAGGCGGCGTTGGATGTGGTTCGCAGGTGCTGGTGGGGCTTTGGGGGCAGCAGCGGCAGTCAAGTGGAATGGATTGGGATTTTGGTTGGGATTGCAGGGATTTGGTGCGATCGCTTGGTGGCAGCACCGCCAGAAGTTTTCCCCCCAACCTAGTTCCCTAGGGCAGGATTTTCCCTGGGTGAGTCTTTATATAACCGGGCAAGCTGCGATTACGTACGGTTTGCTGTGGATTCCCCACTTACTTATTTTCCCCGAGCCGGGGTTTTGGGAAATGCAAGTGGAAAGTTTTTCTTACCACCAACGCATTGGCAGCAGCGAAGAGGTACATCCTTACTGTTCTTCCTGGTATTCTTGGGTGGTCATGGCGCGCCCGATTGCATATTTATATCAAACCAACGAAAGGACTGGCATGGTACGCGATGTGCATGCTATGGGCAATCCCGTGCTTTGGTGGCTGGGAGCGATCGCGATTTTGGCCTGTGCGATTGTGGTGGTGGTTGCCCTCATTGATTGCCTGAATGGGCGGCTGTCTTCCCGCTGGTTGGTATCCTATGGTCGTTCCAGCACTTCTAGCAGCAACCAAACCCCTGTGCCTGCCATTCCCTTGTATTTGCTGGTCAACTATCTAGCCAACTGGTTGCCCTGGTCGCAGGTGAGTCGCTGTTTGTTTTTGTACCATTACATGAGTGCTGCCCTCTTTGCTTGGTTGGCTTTGGCTTGGTTGGTGGCGCACTGGTTTCACCGCCGGGAACTGGGGTGGCGGTGGGGCGCGATCGCGGTTTTGCTAGCTGTTGGTTTAAGTTTTCTTTTTTGGCTGCCTATTTATCTGGGATTCCCCTTATCTCAAAAAGCTTGGGAACTGCGCATGTGGTTTGAATCTTGGATCTGATCGAAAAATGGCCGTCAAGTTGCTCCCGAGCCTTTTTACCAAAATACCCCCAGTTATGTACTGTAAAATTTTCAGGATAAGGAATCAACGCGATCGCTTGATGGCAGAAACTATATAATTGAATGTCACATGCGAGAAAGAGCCGATACTTTAGTAATTTTATCTGGCGCTAACCCTTGCAATTCATCGAGGCACAACCATCCCTCTTTAACCAGTTGCGAAAAAACCAAAAGCAAGACAGGATATCGGTAATCATACTTACCGTCAATTTCATGCCTTTTGGAACTTAAAAAATCGTGCAAGCGCCATAATTCGTCAGCATTGGCAATCGCATTAGCCGCCTGGCGGACCGTTTCGATTGTTGCATTTACTTCCCGCTCCCGCGCCTTGACAAAAGCAGCTTGAGCAATTTCTTTTTCGGTTTGAGACCACTCAATTTCAGTTGCTGGCATAATCAATAGAAATGTATCACTGTAACTTTCATTATACGCGATCGCGTGGAAAACTTAAACACAAACCATTCCCCACCAACCGCAAACAGCAAAACCAAGCCGGTGCCAATAGACAAAAAAAACGCCCTTTATTTTACTAAAGAACGCTGGCAATATATAGGTAAAAATTGTTTCCACAGTGGATTTCCCACTAACGAGACAAATTAACTAACTCCTTCGGAGAAGCTAACAAATCGATAGCAACAAAGAAAATCTTGTTATCGGCATTAAGCAAAAAGCGCCAAGCAATATTCATACCTACACTAGCACCCAACCAAGGAGTTTGTACTTTTCCGGTCACCTTAATTTGAGTGTAACCATCTTCAGCCGGTTCGGAAACACCGCGTTCGGGTAAAAGTTTCAAATTTTGGCATTCTGCCCGGAAAAATTGTAAGATAGCCTCTTTCCCCACAATCGGTCGTTGAAAAGGAGGTTGCAAGCCACCGTCAGGAGCAAACAATTCAATCAACGCATCAAAATCATTAGCATTTAAATTGTTCATGTAGGCAAGCACAGTCGGATTGGTCACTCCTTCAATAGTAACCCGACTGCGTTGGGACATATCTTTGGGGGGTTCCACCGGTTCAGTGACTGGGTTATAGGTGCCCAATTTATTCGGGTCAAATCCCATATTCACCACTGTATTGCGCAGCACCGTAATTTGCTGGTCCGGCTGCAATCCTTTAATAGCTTCTAAAACCGCAGAGGCACTAGCAGAGAGTTGGTATCCTTCTGGGATTGGGGCTACAATGCCCTGTTCCATCCACTGCCCGAGTTGGTACCAAAAACCCAGTTTAATATTAGGCGACCAAGTGGCATAAGTACGGCAAATTTCGGTATCCGCACGATTGGCTAGGTCGCACATGGTCTGGGATTGCTCCTGGAAACTCATTTGGCGAATTTGATTGAGGGTTCTTTCTGCTAGCTGCATTCTGGCAGCTCCTGGAGCAGCAATGGTAATGGTTTTCCCCATTTCCAAATAGGCAAACCAAATCAAGGCCAGTTGGTCTTCAGCACTAAGTTGTTCAAATCTATTCGTTGTAGCTGGCACGGCGTCAGCAGTTGCCGTGTTCGGAAAAATATTGCGGGCAGATTCAATCGTAAATGGCATAGTTTTTCGGAATTTTTAGAGAAGTTTGACGAATCAATGCAACCATCTTTTTGTAAGGTAGCACACATTTTTAGCTTGACTGTCTGCGGGAGGGCTTTCGTCTTAGAAATTTATATTTATATACAAAATGTAATTGAAAACCGCGAGTTACAATTTGCCTGAAAATATTCCCAACCGAACCTGCCACACTGAGCGCTATAATTACCGGGAAATTCCCATCAAAATTTTCGCCAATCCTTTACCTGTCCTTAACATTTCTCCCATCTGTCATTGAAATAATAAAGATACGTTCCCTAATAGCTACAAGCGGGGTATTCGAGATGATAGGATACAAAAAAATTGATGGGAAAGTCTTTTTATGCTTGGGATTGAGTGTAATTGCTTTGGCAACGGGATGTGCCCGAGAGCAACAAAGCTCAAATGCGTCTCAAGGAGAACCAAAAATTCAAATTGACGGTTCCAGCACAGTCTATCCCATCACCAACGAAGTCGCACTCAAATATGACTTTGAAAAAAACGACGCCCCCAACATCCAAGTGAGTTTTTCCGGTACTGGCGGCGGTTTTCGCCAATTTTGTACGGGAGAAACCGACATAAACAACGCTTCCCGTCCCATTAACCACCAAGAGCGGGCAGCTTGCCAGCAAGCGGGGGTAGAATATATGGAGTTGCCCATCGCTTACGATGCGATTACTGTGGTCGTTCATCCCGAAAACGATTGGGCAGATGCCATTACCACCGCCGAACTCAGGGAAATTTGGCAACCAGATACGCAAATTGCCCAATGGAACCAACTGCGTTCCGAATGGCCTGCCGCTCCCATCAACCTATACGGACCCGGAACGGACTCGGGTACTTTTGATTATTTTACAGAAAATATTGTCGGCGAAGCGGGGGTTAGTCGGACGGATTACGAAGACAGCGAAGACGACGTGGTTTTGGTAGAAGGTGTCGCCGAAGACCCCAATGCACTGGGGTATTTTGGCTATTTCTACTATTTGGAAAATACCGCGCGTCTGAAAGCCCTGGCTGTTGACAATGGCGAGGGGGCGGTTTTTCCTTCCCCAGCTACGGTGAAAAACGGTCAGTACACGCCCCTTTCCCGACCGTTGTTTCTTTATGTTAATGTGAATTCTTTAGACGAAAAACCGGAATTGCAAGCGTTTTTGGATTACTATCTCACCCACGGACGCCAGTTGGTCAGCACTGTTGGCTACATTCCCTTGACTCATGAGAAGTACAACCAAGTTCACGCTCAAATCCAAAACCGGAACCACTCCCACCAGTCTTCCCAAAAAACACCGCAAATCCGGCAAATGCAGGCAAAAACGGAGAAAATAGTGCCCTGAAGCTTGGATTTTCGATTTTATTTTTTCACAAATACCGTGCGGTAAACGGGTTCGCCTTTGTTGAGGGTGGCAATTTCCCGTTCGCTGGCGGTGGGAAGAGGATTTTCCGGCAGCCATTGCTGGCTTTCGCATGCAAATGTTGGATGGGCAGCAAAACATTCCCACATTTGGGTGGCAACGGATTCCACATCGGAAGCGAGAATGACACGACCGCCAGAAACCAAATATTGTGCTAAAAGCGCTACCAATGACGGTTGTACCATACGTCGTTTTTGGTGGCGTTTTTTAAACCAAGGGTCGGGAAATAGAATGGAAACACACTGCAAGACGTTTTCTGGGAGAGATTGCAGTAAGGGTGCTGCTGAGGTGTTGATATTACAAAAGAGAAAATGTAGGTTGGATAATTCTTGTTCGTCTCGCCAGCGGTTGGCTTCGTCAACCAGGGGATGGCGAATTTCGGTGCCTAAGAAGTTCCACTGAGGGGATTGGGGGGCCAGTTCCTGCAGTAACCGACCTCTGGCACAACCGATGTCTAGGTGTAGGGGTTGGTGGGGATGGGCGTAGATTTGTTGCCAGTTGGGTGGGGTAATGGGTTTTTGGTAGGCTTTGCTGAGGGGGTTAACGTGTTGTCGAACTCGAACGCGGGCCAAAATATCAACTCCTTGCAATATCGTTGATTATCGTCGATGCGGCAACTGAAAAATTAGGTAAAGAAGGTATTTCTACCACAAAAAAAGGCTTTTGTCAAGGATTTTTGCTTAATATAATTCGTATTTGAGGAACGTGCAGGGTTCGGAACCGTTATAGACGGGGATGCGACGGGAAGCTTTCAATCCTACACATTTGGCTAGTTCTTTGTTGCCGGTAATTATAAAGGCGGTCCAGCCGGTAAAGCGTTGTTTGAAAATATCGCCGAGTTGTTTGTAGAGGGCACTTAGCTGTTGGGAATTGCCCAAACGCTGTCCGTAGGGGGGATTGCATATAATGATACCACAGTCGGCTGGGGCTTGCAGGTCGGTAATGTCGGTTTGGGAAAAGGTAATGCTGGATGTTAGCTGACACAAAGAAGCGTTGGTGCGAGCCTGTTGCAGGACTTCGCGATCGCGATCGCTTCCCCAAATTGGTGCTGGCGGGGAATTTCGTTGGCAATCTATGGCTTCTTGGTAAACTTTTTTCCATAAGGAAGCATCGAAATCTGGCCAGTTTGTAAAGGGAAATTTCTTCCGAAACAATCCCGGTGCTATTTGGCAAGATTGCATGGCGGCTTCGATGGGTAAGGTGCCGGAACCACACATGGGGTCGAGAAAAGGGAGGTGGGGATGCCATTCGGCTAAATCTAGCAAAGCTGCCGCCAGGGTTTCTTTTAAAGGGGCCCATCCCACGGCTGGTCGGTATCCGCGCCGGTGCAAACTTTCGCCGGAACTATCTAAACTGACGATGCAGCGATTTTTGTGTACGTGTACGTTGATGGATAAGTCGGGACGATTGATATCGATGCTGGAACGATTGCCCGTGCGATCGCGCTGCCCGTCCACGATCGCATTTTTTACTTCTAAGGCGGTAAAATGAGTATGGTTGAGCTGTTTGTTTTTGCCGGTGGCGCGCACGGCAAAGGTATTTTCTGGATATAAATATCGGTCCCAGTCAATTTCCCGTATGCCTTTATACAAACTTTTGCGATCGCGACAGGGAAACTCGTAAATAGGCACCAAAACGCGAAAAATAGTTCTCGCCCATAAATTCACCCGATACAATAATTCCCGATCGCCGCGAAAACGAACGCCTGTAAACTCAGGTTGTACCTGCGTTGCTCCCAAACGTTCCAATTCCCGGGCAGCCGTTTCTTCCAACGAGCGAGCAACCGTGGCAAAATACTGTGGCATTGTGGCTGGCGAACAAACTACAAACGATAGTTGACCCGAAAATGCAATCCATCCTCTTGGATATTATCGCCGCGATCGTCCAAATCGATCAAAGGAATGCCATAATCCAAGCGCACTTCAAAATTGGGCACTGGTTCCCAAAACATACCCAAACCTACAGCCAGTAAAAACGTTTCGTCAGGCAAAGGATTGGGATTGTCTTCCACATTCCAAACCGTTCCCATATCCAAAAAAGGTGCCAGCTGCATGGTCGGCAAGCCAGCTTCATCCCTTGCCACTGTAAACCGACCTTCCACAGAAGCGCGCAAGCCATTATCCCCAGAACGAACGTTTTGCCGATAGCCGCGTAAGGATTGACCGCCACCGATAATAAATTGTTCTGGCGCGAGCAAACCATCGGGAGACAGTTGCAAGTTAGCCGCCAAGACCAACAAATGGTCTTTGCCAATCCGCTGCACCCGCTGTAGGCGAGCGATCCAGCTAAAAAAACGTCCGTCGGGAATGGGGTCTGGGTTGGTGGTAGCATCGAAAATATCAACACCGAAGTTAAACTGCGATCGCAACGCCCAAGCACTATTTTCATGGCGGCGAATATAATCCTGTCCGAATTCTAGCGTGGTGATGCGACTAATGCCATCTTCATCGGGACCGAAACCAAACGGTGTGGGTCCCACAATGGTAAAAGTTTCGTTTTCCTGATGGGTGATTCCCCAATACAAAGCAAACTCTTCCCGAGAGGAACGCACCAGCGGCTGGCGAAAACTTACTTGATAAAATTCCCGTTCTCCGCGAATATCCAAATCGGCAAACGGTTCTTGAATCACTTGATTGCGACCGGGGGCAGCGCGCAACTGCAACGTACCATTTTTGGCGTTGAGGGGGAGGCGATAGCTCACATCGAAAGAATCAGCTCCATTTTCTTGGGTAAAAGCATAACGAGCCGTCAGTTCATCGCCCCAACCGGTAAAATTGCGGTAGCGAACCGTCATGCCAAATCGTTCCGACCCCACACTGGGGGGAGAATAATTATCAGCGCCAACGGTAATATTCCAAGGTTTGGCTTCCGCGACCCTCACCTGCAAAATACTGCTGTTGATTTTGTCTCCCGGCTTTAAAGTGGCTTCCACATTATCAAATAAGGGATTGCGGCGCAGCAAGCGCAGCTGTTCTTCCAACTTGGCAGCATTGACCGGCGCTGTTCCTGCCAAAGCCAGGCGGCGACGGATATAACCGGCATGGGTTTGCTGGTTGCCCATCACTTCAATGGCTTGCAGCTGCCCTTCTAACACTTGAATGCGAACCATGCCATCTCGCACAACTTGGTCGGGAAGGATGGCACGGGAGGTGATATAATCGCGTTCGATATAGTATTGCGTAATTTTATCTGCTGCTTGTTGCAAGTCTTGCAACGATAGAGTACGGTTTTCGTAAGCCGAAACCAAATTTTGAATTTGTTCTGGGCTGAGAATCGTACTGCCAGAGACCACAATGTTGCGGACTTGAATAGGTGTTTCGGGGCTATCCTGGGAGACAGTCGGTTCCCGGTCGGGGAGAACTTCCATTGTGGCTGGTGTGTGGGTTGGCGAGGACCGTGGCAGGAGACGGTCTGGGAAGGTTGGTTCGGTGGTAGGGGAAACCCATTGGGGATTCGCCGCAGCCACAGCTTGCCATCCTATCCCCAAGAGGCTAGCCAAACCAAAAAGAAACCCAATTCTAATTTTTTTGCGTTTCATTATTTTCGATCGCGATATGGCAGCGTATAATGCAAATATCCGATCGCTACAGGTTCTATTTTCAGCTCCTCGTTGCTATAGACCCCCATATCCTGAAATGTTAGAACTTTTAAGCGAGGATTTGCTGTCAGTTTAGCCGCGATCGCCTATTTGTACAAGAGCGGAGAAAACCATGAAACCGTGGCAAGTTCCCCAGCATCCTATTTTGATTGTCCTGGGAATTCTGATGGTTTTATGCAGCAAAGGATCCACCCAATCGGTTGTTCCGGCAGTTGATGGGACCAATACCCAGGTAACTCCCCAAGGGAATCGCGTGGATATCTCTGGTGGCAGGCAATCGGCGGATGGCAATAATTTATTCCACAGTTTCCAGCAATTTAACCTAGATGCGGGGGAAATAGCCAATTTTCTCGCCAATCCCCAGTTGAAAAATATTTTTAGCCGTATTGTTGGGGGAGACGCTTCCACCATCAACGGCTTCATTGAAATTACCGGCGGTTCTCCCAATTTATTTCTAATGAATCCTGCCGGTATTGTATTTGGCAGCAACGCGCGTTTGAACGTACCGGCGGATTTTACAGCTACGACCGCTACGGGAATTGGGTTTGCTGGCGATAGCTGGTTTCGCGCTTTTGGAGAGAATCGGTACCAACAGTTGCTGGGAAATCCCACTGGTTTTGAATTTGCCATCGATACCCCGGGAAGTATTTGGAATGCCGGTACGCTGGCGGTTCCCAACCTGCACCAACTCACACTGTTGGGGGGTACGGTGGTCAATACTGGTAGCTTGCAAACCAGTGGCGGCGATATTCGGGTGATTTCTGTGGC
Organism: Geitlerinema sp. PCC 9228; assembly: GCF_001870905.1. NCBI lineage: Bacteria > Bacillati > Cyanobacteriota > Cyanophyceae > Geitlerinematales > Geitlerinemataceae > Geitlerinema > Geitlerinema sp. PCC 9228. The sequence continues at coordinate 6,261 of NZ_LNDC01000176.1, read as the reverse complement.
TGGCAATCAAAGGTTGCGCTGGTCGCCAGAAGGACATTTGTTGGGGGTGGAATTGCCGGTGGATGTTGCCAGGGTTCCCCTAACGCCGCTTTCTCTGCCGCAGTTGCTCGCTTCTACGACGGTGGGTCACGCAACGGATGTGGAGGTCAATGCCAATGGCGAGGTGGTTTTCAGGGGGTCGGGGTTGGTGGTTCCCTCAGAAGCAGCTACGACGGTGGTTGCGGGTGAGGTGGATGTATCGGGGGAAGCGCCAGGAAAGGTTACTGTGACTGGCCGGCAAGTGGGATTGTACGATACGACGGTGGAAGCTTCGGGAAATACGGGGGGAACGGTACAAGTTGGTCGCAATATTTTATCTACGGGAGAGGGATTGGCTAGCGATCGCACGTTTGTGAGTGCTAATAGTACCATTCGCGCCGATGGTATAGAAACTGGCGGTACGGTATTGGTTTGGTCGCAAGAGGCAACCCAGTTTGTTGGCCAAGCAAGCGCGCGCGGCGGTTCGGCTACACTCACCGCCAGCGGTTCCACTGGCGGTGGCGAAGTGGAAATTTCCTCTACAGGCAATTTGCAATTTGCCGGTCAAGTGGATGTGAGTGCGACCAATGGCGAATGGGGAACGTTGCGTTTGGATCCGGAAAATATTGTTATTGGCGACTCCGATAGCAATCCCGATGGTGTGGAAGCAGGTCTGCCGCAGATTTTCCAAGGGGAGTTCTCACCGGGAACGGTGACCGTTAGCAGTACGACTTTGGCTTCCCAACAGGCAGAGGTGATTTTAGAAGCAACCAATGATATTACTGTGGCGTCGGGGGTTTCGTTGGAATTTGTGCCGTTTGGTGGTGCTATTCGCTTTACCGCTGATGCTGATGGGAACAATGCCGGGTCGTTTTCTATGGATACTGGCGCTACCATTCGCAGCCGCGGTCGCGATATGACCATTGAAGGGGCCGCGTTGCGCTTGGGAACCATTGATACTTCAGTACGCGCTGCCGATGGTACGCAACCGGGGGGGGATGTTATTTTAAATGCGACCAATGGTAGTGTGGCGGCAGACCGCATCTTTGCTACCTCACGTACCGAAGATGGGGGAAGGGTCAATATTTCGGCGACGGAGGCGGTGGATGTAGAATCGATCAATACGCGATCGCTTGCTTCGGGAAATGGTGGCGAGATTGCTATTAACAGTGGTGGTACCATTGAAGTAGGCAATTTATTTTCCAGTTCTCAAGCAGGTCTTGGTGGCGATATTACCCTAGAGGCGTTGGGAGATATTATTGCTCAAGAAGCGATCGCAGGCAGCGTGAGTTTGGGTGGCGATGACGTTACTCTCAGCGAAGGCACCAGCGGTGATATTACGGTGGTTTCCAGCAATGGTGGCCTTCGCACTGGCAATCTGAATGCGGTTTCGGTGGTTGGTGATGGTGGCCATATCCAACTCAATGCCGCTGCTGCTATTACTACGGATGGTTTGGCTTCGGCTTCGGTAGAGGGAACCGGCGGTACGATTGAGATCGCCACTGCCGGAAATATTACTACTGCCGATATAGAAACGGGGAGCTTTTTCTTTACGACCTCCGGTGTTTTATTTCCCGGGGTTGGTACGGGTGGTGAAGTTCGCTTGCAAAGCAGCAACGGTACCATTCGCACTGGCGAAATCCAAAGCGTTTCTCCCACAGGCAGGGGGGGAACGATTTCCCTAGATGCCAACGCCGGTATTGATACTGGCAATTTGGTGGCAATTGGGGATGCGGGAGGCAACATCGAAGCACAAACACCAACTACTTTAACTACTGGAGAAATTGACGTGAGTGGGTTGCCAAGGGATGGCGGTGAGGTACGTTTGAATGCCACCGCCGGCGTGGAAGTGTCTGCCATTCGTGCCAATGGGGGAAATGCTGGGGTTGGTGGTCGGGTGACCATCGATACCGAACAATTGGTGCGCGTAACGGAAAGTTTTACGAATCAGGCGGGTCCAGATATTAGTATTACTGCGGTAGGTGGTGACGGGGATGGGTTTGTCACTATCACCCACGGCGGTGGCGATACCGACCCACCAACGCCATTTGTGGTGGGAGATGCTGGCACCAATGGTACGGCAGGGGCCATTGTAACTGGGGAAGACGCGATCGCTTCGGGCGTTTTTCCCGGTCCCATCGTCCGCGGCAACATTCAAATTATTACATCCGAACAGCCACCGGAACCAGAACCTCAACCGCAACCAGACCCCCAACCACAACCCACGCCGACACCAACACCAACACCAACGCCAACACCAACGCCAACGCCAACACCAACACCAACCGTTGCTGATGGGGAAGATTTGCCACAGCGTATCCTTATCGAACAACAAGGTACCGAAGAAGAGGCCCCACCGGAAGAAACCAGCGTACAAACGCTACCACCCAGCCAAGACCCCGACCTCCCTACCCAAGCCGAGTTGGCACAGTCGGCGTTGGATTTGTTTGTTACTCCTATAGAGGAAGACTTTACAGCAGATTTTGTTCGCTATTTGAATATTGCACCACCGCTGAACTTGCCGGGAATTGACGAAATTACAGCTACCCTGCGAACCGTTGAACAAACCACTGGGGTGAAGCCAGCGTTAATTTACGCGCGGTTTGTACCGCCAACCGTGACAGCTTTTGCCAACTCCCGGTCAGCCAACCAACTGGAACTGTTGCTGGTGACCCCAGAAGGAACTCCCAAACGCTATCCCATCGACGCTACCCGCGAGGAGGTTTTGTCGGTGGCACAGCAGTTGCGTATTGATATCACCAGACCCCAGTCTCGCCTTCGGGGAACCAGCGGCTACTTGCCAAGCGCACAGCAACTCTATCAGTGGTTGGTGGCACCGTTGGAGACGCAATTGCAAGCACAGGAAATTGAAAATTTGGTATTTGTATTTGACCGGGGATTGCGATCGCTGCCCATGGCCGCTTTACACGATGGCAATAACTTTATTATAGAAAAATATAGCGTCGGCTTAATGCCCAGTTTGGCCCTCACCGATACCCGTGTGGTTCCCCTGGAAGATGTGGAAGTGCTGGCCATGGGAGCTTCAAAATTTCCCCAATTTGACCCCCTGCCTGCCGTTCCCTTAGAAATTCTCTCTATTACCAACCAACCCTTCGATGGGGTCAGCTATCTCAATTCCCAGTTTACCCGCAAAAATTTGGAAACCGCGCGATCGCTGACTCCCTATGGTATCGTTCATTTAGCCACCCATGCCGAATTCCGTCCTGGCAACGTCTCCAATTCTTTTATCCAACTGTGGCAAGACCCGCAAACGCCAGATGGGGAAAACCAAGAACGTTCTCGCCTGCGTCTGAACGAACTGCGCCAGCTAAACTGGAATGACCCCCCAGTGGAAATGCTGGTTTTGAGTGCCTGCCGTACCGCCATTGGCGATGAAAATGCAGAATTGGGATTTGCCGGTCTGGCCATACAAGCTGGGGTGAAAACAGCAGTTGCCAGTCTGTGGTATGTTGACGATGCGGGGACGTTGGCTTTGATGCGAGAGTTTTACCAGGGTTTGCCGGAAGCTGCCATTAAAGCGGAAGCCATACGACAGGCACAATTGGACATGATGGCTGGCAAAATCCGTCTGGAAAACGGCACCCTCTCGGGTTCTTTTGGCCAAATCGACCTACCACCGCCATTGAACGACCTCAGCGTCGATCTTTCCCACCCCTATTATTGGTCGGCTTTTACTACAATTGGCAATCCTTGGTAAAAAACAGGAAGTAGCAGAGAAAGAGAAGCAAGCAATTTCTTCGCTGCTATGCCATTTTGCCATTTTTGTAACTAAAAATACGGGAGAAAACCTTCAAAATGAGCGCAAAATATCTTTGCCAGATAGCAACTAGCAAACCATGAACCAGCACCAACAACCAAATTTCCGATCGCAGAAACAGCCATCCTTACGCAGCGTTCGACCCTACGGAGTGCGCCAAATTCACGGTCTTGCCAGTTGGGGAAATTACTTGCTAACCCTCGATCCGGTAAGCGGATATTTGCTAGCGGTCGATCCTGCCAACGACAATACCATTGTTCTCAATCCCCACCAAAGGTCAGAATTTCTCGGTGCCACTGATTTGGCCTTGAGCGAGAATATAATATGGTTTGCGCGCGGGGATAGCATTTATACGTGCGAGTTTGCCATTTCCGGGTCTCAAATTGAAACCATCCAGCTAGCTACACCCAGTTTCTTTGTGGCTTTGCGCTATACTGTGAACGGTGTTGCCGTGCAAGGACAGGCTGTCTACGTTTCTTGCGAACGCGCTGGGTATATTCTGGTTTTTCATCAGGAAACCGCTGAGGAGATTACCCGCTTTTACGCGCCAGGGGTGGGTGTGGAAACCTTGCTTGCCAAAGAAGAAGAACTTTGGGTAGCTGATGCCATCGAACAAATGGTGTACTGTTTGGACCGCGCCACGGGAGAGTTGCAGTACAATGTTCTAACGCCATTCGAGCATCCCACGGGAGTGACGTTTTTCCCCCATCCCGACAGCGAACGAGAGATTTTGTACGTTGCCTATGCCAGCGAAGAACCCTACGTCCGCGATGACCCCAATGCTGCTAATCCCTACCAACTCACATTTCGCGATCGCACTTTTATTCATCCCCTCTCTTTTACCCACAACCCCTCCCAACGCTACACCCTCTCCAATGGGTATCTGGTGGAAATGTCCTATGTGGAAGAACTAGCGCCGCTAGACCCGGTGGAATTACAGGATTTGGAATGGCGCATTGCTCTGCCAAACGACACCCAACGCCAAAAAGTGCTTTCTATCGAACCTATTGGCATGAATTTCACGGAAGAAATGCAGCAAGGGTCGCGGGTGGCGGTGTTTCGCTTCGACTGCTTGCAGGCAAACGAAGCGCGCATTTTTGGTTGGAAGGTGCTGTTAGAAGTGTACAGCATTAAGTACTATCTGGCACCCCCCGATATTGAAGATTCTCCCAAATTACCGCCAGAACTCGCCGATGCCTATTTGGTGGATAACGATAATTTAAGTATGGATGCAGATATTGTCCAACGCGCGGCTAAAAATGCCATCGGCGACGAAACCAATCTCCTGCGCCAGGTTCTCAGCATCCGCGATTACGTATACGAACGATTGGGATATCGCGTGACCGTACAAATTGAATCCCCAGACCGGGTTTTGGAACGTGGTGTGGGTTCCTGCGGCGAGTATGTGGGAGTGTTGCTGGCGTTGATGCGTTTAAATGGAATTGCCTGTCGTACCGTAGGTCGCTACAAATGTCCTCCCTATGCGGAACGTCAGGGAGTGCCTTTAGAACCGGATTTCAACCACGTTTGGCTGGAGTTTTACGTCCCTGGTTACGGTTGGATTCCCATGGAGTCCAATCCCGATAATTTGGAAGACCGCCGCATCAAGCCAACGCGCTTTTTTATGGGTCTGGCTTGGTATCACGTGGAAATTGGTAAGGGGACGAAGTTCGAGCAAATTCGAATAAAAGGAGAACCGGTGAGCAAGGAACAGTTGGCGTTGGGAGATTTGGCGATTAACCACGTTCGCTTTCAAATTGTACGGGAAATTGACAGCGAGCAGGCTTTTCCCTAGGAAAATTCCCTATTTTGGATAGAGAGCGATTGGGGTCGCAGGTGGCGATCGCGATCGCTGTCTTCTTTGAGAGAATTATGGCAGTTCTGGAGGACTTTTGCAAGAGATAAAAGCCCAAGTCCCCCTTTCTCAGGTAGTTTGGGAGGGAAAAATGCGATCGCTTTGGGGACCAAAACCGAAGGGAGGAATATTTTTCTGGCTGAGGATTGCGTAATCCCATTTCTGAAAAACAACGATTGTTTGGAATTTCTCAATTGCCCTGGTAGGGGCGCTCACGCGTTGCGCCCCTACAAAAATGCCTCTACGATCTCTTGCATATTATTAAGGAAATGGTATAAGCAAATATACGGAAACTTATAAAAAACAACCAGTCATAAATACCGAATTGAACGGATGACCCGAAAAACCTTGCATACTATAATTCAAGGTGAAGAAAATAAAGGTAAATCTAATTTTCTGATTTGTTTCGCTCAGAAACGAGTCAGAAACACCGGCTTTCCCAAAATATGGCTCGCTTTCCTAGAGAGGGAACTGCCTGGAATTCAAAATTTCCACCGGGGTGCACACAAAAAAGTCCAGCCAATATATTGACACTCTCACGAATAGAATTCGTGAGATTCTCGCTTCATCGGGTGTGCCTAGATAGATTCGCTATGCTAACCCATCCCCG
>NZ_LNDC01000175.1 GCF_001870905.1 Geitlerinema sp. PCC 9228 | reverse complement strand
TGACGGCGGCTAAAGCCGCACGGGTCGCTTTTCATCCCTGCTTTAAAAGGTCAGGGCTTTCAAGCTCCCGATTCACGCCGTAAACTGCTTTCTTCTCTTTTTACAGAAGGCAAGTACCTTCTTTTTCTGGGGCTTGATTAACAATTGGCCACCGTAGTGACGTAAGTTGAACCCAAGAAAGTCAAAACCTTCTTCCATTGAGATGATTCTCGTCTTCTCCGCACTGATTTCCAGACCTCGTTCTGACATCCACTGCTTTATCTGGTCTAATATATGTTCTAGGCTTTCTTTATCCTTAGAAGTGACCACGAAATCATCCGCATAGCGAATAACTCCGAGCTTTGGGTTGATTGACTTGATGAAATCTTCCAACCCATGTAACCCAATGTTTGCTAACAGAGGACTAATCACTCCACCTTGTGGTGTTCCCATGTCGGTCGGATTCAGTATGCCTCGATCGAGATAACCAGCTTTTAACCATCCTTCCATTAAATCTCCATGTGGTATAGATTCGATCGCTGTCAGAATGGATTCATGGGCAATGTTGTCGAAGAAACCCTTAATGTCAGCGTCCAGAACCCAACTGTCTCGTCCTCCTTGCACTCTCAGGAAGCATTGCGCGATGGCATCGTGACAGCTTCTTCCGCATCTAAACCCGTAGGAATTAGGCTCAAATACGGCTTCCCATTCGGGTTCTAGTATATTCTTAACCATTGCTTGTGCGACTCTATCCCGTACGGTAGGGATTCCGAGGGGACGTTTCTTCCCGTTAGATTTGGGGAGGTAAACTCGCCGTGTTGGGTTAGCTTTGGGCATTTCCCAACTGTTCACAAGTTTCACTCGCTCGTCTGGGGTGTTTAGTACCTCCTTATCTACCCCTGCGGGGCGATTTTTATGTCCTTTCAATAAGTTTCGTTGACTTTGCATTTTGTCCAAAGAACGGCACAATCTTACAATGCGATTTATATCGCTTTCTCCAAACTCGATAAACCGATTACCATCAAATCCTGTTAGGAAAGTTCGCACACCAGGGTCAAACGCAATGAAACTTTCCTTCTCGTTGTCTTTTACTTCTGTATCTTGAGGAAGAGAAAGATAGAAATTACCATTTTTGTAAGTGACTTCTGGCGTGTAGTCTGGATGAATAACGCAAAAGCGTGTTCCGTTATCAGAACATTCAAATGCTCCTAAATTTCCCCAGTATTGGGGAAGCAGTTTCCCTTGTTTTAGGTCAGATGCTACCTTAAATTGAAGAGTTTGGGATTTGTCTCGGATGGAACGAAATCTTGCTATTTTTAATCCAGCTTGGGGATGAGGCTGTTTTTGCTTACCTTTCCCCACATATTTGGGATTCTTCTTGGTTTTAGACCATGCGGAGTAAGCACCCATCACCGCTCGATCTAAGATGGCGGCAGGAAGTTCCTTTTTTAACCAGTCTGGTCTGATTTGAGCCTTAAAAAAAGTCTTGAAGGCTTGCTTTCCAGTCCCTCCAATTCCTGTTCGGTCAAAGCCCTGATGTTGGTTTAAGTACTCTATAGCCAGGTTATATGCTTTCCGATTCAGTCTGACCCACTTTTTTAGAAGATGGCGTTGTTCTTGGTTCAGTACCATTCGATACTGGGTGCAAGTCTTCACGAATCAGTTTTTTGTACTTTCGGAGTCCGTATAATCGACAACTGAAGACGTGGATGATGGCAAGGATATCTTCAACCATCTCTCGTTCTGGAGATAAGGTCACTTTGCTGGAGAACCACGAGTTGACAACCTTGTCTTTCGCAGACCCATTGGATAAGTTCAACGCCGAAACGGGCGAGTCGATCTTTATGACAGACCACAACCATTGAAACATCTCCTGCGAGAACTCGTTCCAATAGGTCACGAAGTTTTTTTCTTTTGAAGTTGAGACCCGACGCGATTTCTTTGACGAGTTCACCGTTGGGGAAACGAGCGAGAAGAAAGTCAGCCTGTCTCTCCAGGTCAGGTTTTTGAGCATGACTGCTAACTCTGGCGTAGAGGAGAATTGCTTTCTCTGATGGAGAAGGGTTGAGGATTGATTCGACGTTGTAACGTCTTTGCCCGTTTGGGTTCGGATGGTTTCGATTTTCCCAGCTTCATCTCATCGGAGAAGGGTTCGGAGTGAAACGCCGAGTTTTTCTTGGGCGACTCTGGCTGGCACATACTTCGGCATTTAAAAAAAAACAATTTAATTGACACATGAGAATCTAGCTTGGAAGTTAAGTAATGTCAATTGATGTACAGTAATTGTTCTTCTAGCAGTCAACTCCCATGCTCCGTATACCGTTTGCAACTCTTAACCCCAAAAATAAAAATCTGGGGCGCTTCACCCCAGATTTTATGAATTTATATTAAGTTGGTGGCAACAAGGTGTTTGATAGGATATTGCTTTTTGCAGCAATTATATCAAATCTACATCAAACCGATTTGAGAGAGGATGCCTTGTCCGGTTAGATATTCGGTGGCTATGCCGATGATGAAGCCTAGCATGGCTAGACGACCGTTCCAGGTTTCGGCGAAGGCGGTGAAGCCAAATTTGTTGGTTTCTTGTTGTTCGGTCATATGGAATTACTCCTTAAGTCAACCCATCTGTTAAATAAATTAACTTAACTTTCTTAAAGATGCAACATTTTGTTACAAATTTTGAGCGCCCCAGGCCAAGACTGTTTTCCAGTACGGCTTTCTGGGGCGCTGGTGGTTCGATTCCCCTATTTTGGCAATGTAGGAAACTCCTAGCCGTGACGTAGTTGGCGCGAGTTGGCGATGCTGGGAAGCAGGGATGCCCCGCTTATTTTGATTAAATTTTATTAAGGTATCGATAATTGATACCAATCGCCTTTTGTTTTCGGAGTTCGATCGAAGAGCGGGCAGATTTTCTACCAAAAACGGGGGTTACCTAGCTAAGCTGACGAAAATCTCGTGAAACACCGCTGCCAGGTGGTGGCGATCCGGTGGGTTCTTCTTCGCTGTTGGCGGTAGCGAAGTTGGTGGGGAAAGATGCGATGTTGGTAATGGTTGCGGCACTGGTTCCCAGCGCGATCGCCAACAGGAGGTACTGTACTTGCAGCCAACGTTTCATAGATGTCACCCCTTATCTAAATCAAGAGTTTTACGCTTATAGTTTATCGACACAATGGGTGTGCCGAGATGGATTCGCGAAGAGAGCTAGCTCATCCCCGGCGACATTCCCCTCGGCGAGCATTTTTCCGCCCTGCCCAGACGTACTTTTAACGCAGTTGTAGCACATTTTTGACGGCGGCTCAAGCTGCACGGGTCGCTTTTCATCCCTGCTGGGAAAGAGGCAGGGGTTTCAAGCTTCTGTCCTTTTTTCGTAAATATTCTAGAGAAATTATCGTTTTCAACCAACCACCCCAGACCAGCGTTCCGATCCCGCCGCTGTTGGGTAGTTCGGTGGATATAAGAATTTTCCCTTCTAGGGGAGCAAGGCGGGAAGCTGTCAACTAAAGTGCAATTCAAGATAGGATCGGGGGTTAGTATAGTTTTTTGCCAGCTATGAGACACTATTTGCCTCGATTGCTAGCCCTGCTTTTAGTAGCCGTCATTGGCTTGGTCGGCTGTTCCAATGTGGGTGGCAACGCTACTCTAAGCGGTAACTACCAACAAGACACCTTGGACTTGGTAGAGACCTTGCGGTATACCCTAGAACTACCCCAGGATGCGCCGGAAAAACGGGAAGCGCAGGCCGAAGCCCGCGAAAAAATCAATGAATTTGCTTCTCGGTATCGTCGGGATGATTCGGTTTCCAGCCTGCCTTCGTTTACTACAATGCGTACCGCTTTGAATGCTTTGGCAGCCCATTACAGCAAGGAGACCAGCCGTCCGTTGCCTCCCAAGGTGAAAAAACGGGTAGAGTACGAGTTGAATCAAGTAGAAGCAGCCTTGAAGCGAGGAAGCTAGCATTTTTCCCCAAGGTGGCCATAAATACCCAGGGATTTTCCCCGAACGGCGTAAATAAGTGCGTATTAGTGAATAGACAGCGAAGCCGGGTTTTCTGAAGAACCCGGTTTTTTCTGGCAACATAGAGGAATGTTCAACCGTCTGGTTCTAAAGCGAACACCGATTGTTTTGATTGGGGTAGGTAGCAGTGGCTAGATTGCAGCGTCAACATGGTTTCCCCTGGCTACGAAGGTTGGGAATTTGTCTGAGTCTGCCGATGGCGGGCATTTTCCTATCTGGCACTTCGGTTTTGGCCAGCACTGATGCTTACTGTCATTTTTCCCAAGAAGCGATCGCGCAAAAAAATCGCCAGCGCCAAGCAGCTTTTGCGGATTCCCCAGCAACGACCCCAGAAACTGCCCAACAGGCATACCAACGCCTGATTCGCCAACATGCCCAACAACTGCAACAATGCCGCCAAGAACATTGGCTGCAAAATCAAGCTATCTGGTTGCGTTTGTATCCCTGCGATTTACAACCGGGGTCTTTGGAAAAAGTGCTCGATCGCATTGTGAATAAAGGCTACAATCGGGTGTATTTGGAAGTATTCTACGATGGGCGGGTGTTGCTGCCGCCGGATGACAATCCTACCCCTTGGCCTTCTGTCGTTCCCGAGGAGGTCGAGCTCGAAAATACCGATTTGCTGGAAAAAGCGATCGCCAAAGGTCGCGAACGGGGATTGCAGGTGTACGCTTGGATGTTTACCATGAATTTCGGTTACTCCTACGCCCAACTCCCCGACCGCCAGGAAGTGTTGGCGCGCAATGGCAAAAATCAAACCACGTTGGAAGTAACAGGGAAAACGGGCATCCACGCCCAAATCGGTACGGGCAACCACAGCGAAGTTTTTATTGACCCCTACCATCCTCTGGCGCAGCGGGATTATGCTTGGTTGGTGGATTCGGTTTTGCAACGTCAGCCGGATGGGGTGTTGTTAGATTATTTGCGTTATAAGCGCGGCAATGGTGAAAATTCTGTGGTGACCAACGTATCGGATTTATGGATTCATGGGGAAGCTTCCCGTCAGGCTTTGTCCGCTCGTGCTGACAATAAAAAGGGGCGGGAACTGATTCGCCGGTTTTTAGACCAGGGATATATCACTATTAGCGATTTGAAAGCTTTAGAAAATATGTATCCCGATGAGAAAACTCCCATGTGGCAAGGTCGTTGGTTGCCGGCAGAGGCGAAAAAGGCAGATATGAGTTTGTCTCAACGTCAGGATCTGCTGCAAAGACAGCTTTGGTATTTGAGTGTTGCCCATGCAGTACAGGGGGTTTTGGATTTTTTCGAGGAAGCGATCGCGCCGATTCAAAAACGAGATATTCCCACGGGGGCAGTCTTTTTTCCCGGGGGCAATCGCCCGGTGGGAGAGGCAGGGTTCGATTCTCGCTTGCAGGCGTGGGACCGTTTTCCCGAGTCCGTCCAGTGGCATCCCATGCTGTATGCTAAGTGTGGGGAAACTGGCTGTATTGTAGATGAGTTGCAACGGGTTCTGGAGTTCGCGAGCAACCAAACGGAGATCGTACCGGCTTTGGCGGGAACTTGGGGGAAAGTTACCAACAATCGCCCGGCTTTGGAAGCGCAAATGGCAGCAATTCATCAAGCCGCCCCAGAAATTGACAGCATCAGTCATTTTGCTTACTCTTGGCAGGAACCGGAATCGGACCGGGAACGTAAGTTTTGCAATTTATCTCCCTAATTTGGTAATATTTTATTGACTTCGACTGGTGTTCAATTGGGGATAGCCTCCTGTAATCCCTATTGCTAAGGGGGATAGCAACAGCCGGGGTTCTCAGAGCGATTCAATCTATTCAAGCGGATTTTATATTATTTAGCTGATTTCATTCGATAGGTCCATGGCTGAAGAGCAACGCATCGTACAACACCCGCAAGAAAAAAGCGATCGCGCGATGGTCGCTTCCCTACTCAACAGCGAACCAACTTCCTACAATCTGGCGGAGGCGGCGCGTTTGCGCATTCGCTATGAAGGGTTTCCCGGTGCTAAGGAAATTAAACAGGAGTTGGATACCCTATTGCAAAATTGGCAGCTTACGGAAGAGGAACTGTTTGCCAAAACCCGAGAAATTCACTGGTCTTCTCCGGTATACAACCGGCGCAATCAGGATACCCAGGAGGATTGGATTTAAGATCCACCGCAGAAATAGCGATCGCTGCTTTTCCAGAGAATCCCCCTATGCGGAAGGTTTGGCGGAAACTTCTGTTGTTTCTACCGCCGCCAGCCATTCCTGCCAGAGGTGAGGCGCTTGTGCTTCCAAAGCAGGGGCATAGCGCGCCGTTTCTTGACGCAACCCAGCGACACTTAAGTCAGCGGCGGTGCCAATCTGACGGGCATGACCGATAAACCAGCGTTCTAAATTGGCGGCGGTCACTTCTGGGTGAAACTGCAATGCCAAACCGCGATCGCCCCAGGAAAAAGCTTGGTTTTGACAAACGGGGGTAGAGGCAAGTTGGGTAGCGCCCTCGGGTAAATCGAAGGTATCTCCATGCCAGTGCAAGACGGAAGTGCGTTCTGGTGAGAGATGCTTTAGGGGAGAGGTTTTGCCGGCGGGGGTCAGTTCCAGAGGCGACCAGCCGATTTCGGGGGTGCCAGGATAAACCCTGGCGTTGAGGGCACTCGCCATGAGTTGGGCACCCAAACAAATTCCCAAAGTGGGTAAATCGGCTTGCAAGCGTTTGGCAAGCAGGCGAATTTCATCATTTAAAAATGGATAGTCTTCGTTGTCATAAGCGCCAATGGGACCGCCCAAAACCACCAACAAATCTGGCGTGAGGGGATCGAGGGTCTGGATTGGGTTCAACCCAGCTTCCAGATAAGTGATTGTATAATTGCGTTGTTGGAGGGTGGTGGTTAAGGTTCCCAAATCTTCAAAAGGAACGTGTCGGATGGCAATGGCGTTTTTGGACATAATGACAGCTTTGGCAATCGATTTTTTTAGAGTTTAGCAGATGTTTTGATGCTTGGGGATGGGCTTTTGCGGTTGCGCTAAGATAGCAGCGATCGCGATAGCGGTTAGGAGGGTGGAAAGTTCTCGAAAAGGGGCGATCGCCACTTCCACAGCGCGCAACAAAACAAATACCGCTTCAAAGGGAAGTGCCAATGCACTGAGGATGGGAGCGAGCAATCCTAAAAATACGCCGCCACTGGCAAATTCTACTGATGCGATCGCGCCAACCATTGACCCCACAAAAACAACCCCCACTTCCGCTAGAGATAGGTTGGTATTATACAGGGTAGCCACAAACAAAACGGCAACGCTAAAATAAATAACCGAACCCAAACGAAATATGGAAATAGCTAGAGGGGCAATCAAATTCGAGGTTTCCCGGTCGAAATGCAAAGATTCGTGTAAAGATTTAATGGTATTGGGAATAGCTGACAAACTTTCGCCAGTAGCCAGTACGTAAAGAGCAGGGGATTTCACGGCTAAGTAAATTTCCGTTAGCGATCGCTGGGAACGCTGCCAAACAATCAAGATACTTGCCAAATAGGTCAAAAAAAATACGCTCAAAATGGCAATAAAAAACCCTTGCATAGCTTGCAATCCCGCCCAACCAATGCGATCGAAAATCGTGGCGATTTGAAAGCAAACTGCTATAGGTAACAAATACTGAAACCAACTGACGGAGAGACGGAGAATTTTTTCCAATCCTTCTAATAAATTAATAAAAATCTGTCGCCGTTCGGTATCTAAAGAACCCATGAAAATACCGGTCAAAAAAGCAAAGAATACCACTTGTACGGTTTCTCCCTCGCTGAGGGCATAAAAAATATTTTGGGGAATTACCCCTAAAAGATACTCAAATAGTGGATTTTCTGGAAAAATATCAGTTGCTCTATGTTTTAGAGGCAGTTCGATGGTATCTTGAAGCCCAGTTTCGGAGAAGATTTCTCCAAATTTTACTAAATTTTGGGAAGTAAATTGAGCGAAATAATCCAAGAGTTTGCCCGAAATTTCCATCGCGATCGCGACGATAAAAAAACTACTGACTAACAACAAACCCAGCACTTTAATTCGTTCCCAAAAGGTATGGTTGGGAATAAATTTGATAGCCGTTAGGGAAATACTCAAAAACAAAATTGGCAGCACCCAAGCCCCCAATATCCGGAGGTAAAGCTGGCTGTAAGGTGCAATAGCAACCACCCAATCGTGATGCAACAAACCAATAAAAACGCCCACAACCATACTCAGAAAGAATGTTTTTGGGTCCTGGAGAATTGCCGCAGCTATGTGCAAAATACGATAGAAAAGTTTGCCATCATTCTCAATCGCTTTCATCATCTTCTTTTATATATTTATCGATAAATTCATCGGCTGTATAATCGATATTTTGGTGAGTCAAATAGGTATTGACAAAATTCCACAAGTGGGTGTAGTTCCAAGGCAAAGCAATGGCAATGAGATCCTGCGTATCGGTAAAAGCCACTGTGGTAAAAGCGAGGCTTTCTTGGGGGCGATTGAGGATAATTTTCTTCACTTCAATTTCATCGCGAAAAGCTGCCATAATTTCGCCTTTGCGCGCGGCAGCAACGACTTCATCCCACGTAGGAAATTCCTCAATGGAAGCTTCGGGGAACCAGTTTTTGGCATATCGTACGAATTGGCTGTTTTGGATAACGCCAATTTTCTGGCCAGCTAAACTTTGAATCAGTTCCGCTTTATTTTGGTTTTTGGCTGCCCTTTCCAATTGCAAGCGATTGACCAACAATCCCTGCCGCATGCGGATATAAGGCTGAGAAAAGCGTACTTTCACCGATCGCGACAGACTTTCACTTAGCTTAGAAATCGCCATATCAGCTTTGCCCCGGTAGGCCAAATCGACCACTTTGTTAAAATCCGTTTGAGTGCGGTCGATCAGCAGATCCACCTTTAAAGCTTCTGCCAAACCAATGGCAATCTCTACATCCAACCCGCACAAGCGACGTTCTTCACCGCGTACGGCGTTCAATCGCGTATTTCCTAATACTGAGATATTGATGTTTTTTGTTGGTTTCGGGCAGCGAGAACCATCACCACTATCGCTCATGAAAAAGGGTGGCGTATCGATTCCGCGCATGGCTACGATGAGTTGTCCCCGTTCTAAAATTTTGCGTATGTCTGGGGATAAGAATTCTACTGCTTCTTGAGAGAATTGTGAAGCTGAAATGGGGGTGTTGGTTTCAGGTTCTGGTTCTTTTTTCTGGGCGTTGAGTACGCGCCAAGTTTGCGGACCAACTATCCCATCCACAGCAATTTGGTTCTCTGCTTGCAAGTCTCGAACCGCTGCTGCTGTTTGCGGACCAAAAAATCCCGTGGCTGGGCAAGAAAAGTATCCCCAGTCTTTTAATTGCTCTTGTAAGGTCGCGATCGCGTTGCCTTGCATGCCGCGTTGCAACAGTGGCGTGTTGGTGTTGCTGGGAACTGGTGGCGGGTTGGTGGCGCTGTTGGGTTTTTCTTGGGAACAGGCGGTCGGCTCTGGGATGGTTTGGGCAATTGCAGTGCTGGGAGTTTCCTCTGCAGGGGGTTTTGGCTGCGCGATCGCTACGGCTGCCATTAAGCTACAGACAACGGTCAATCCCAGAATCCAGCGTTTTTTGAAATTGGCAAACATAACCCTTATTCCTCCTGTACTTTTTGAGAATACACAAAAGCGATCGCTTGGGCGTCGGGGTCTTCTTCTGACGAAACCTCAGAAATCATAGCGGAGACAACCATCCCTGTATGCAAACTCCCGAGAGTTCGTAACGGATCCATCAGCGGATCGATGGCAATAAATAGAATTAAAACCGCTTCTAGAGGCAAACTGAGGGGATCGAGAACAATCTTGAGCGTGCTCAGGGTGACAATTCCCGTGGTTCCCGAACTAGCGATGCCAGCAAAAATAGAGCCAAACGTGATAATGGCAATAACGGGAAGGCTCATGCTTTCTTCGTACAGGTTCACCACAAAAATACTCGCAATGGCAAAGTAAGTTACTTGACCGAAACGCCCAACAGTAATTGCTAGGGGAATAATCGAGTCGGTGGTACTGCGCTCGAAATGCAAAGATTCGGTCATGGCGCGAATGGCAACTGACATGGAAGCCAGGGAGTTGCTGGTCGCCAGTGCCAAAATGGTGGGTTCTTCCAAGGCAGTAAATACTTGTTTGAAGGAAGCCTTCGATCGCTGCCAGATAGGGAAACAACCTAAAAAGTAAATTGCGGTATAAATCAAAGCGACGGTTACGGTAAACTTAGCCATCGCCACCAGAATATCCGCACCTACTTTGGCGGCTTGGGTAGCAACCAGAGAAAATAAAGCAAAAGGGAAAAATACAATTAGCCAAGCAATGATTTTTTTAAACGATTCGTAAACGCTTTCGAGAACTTGAAGAACGCTGCCAACAGAATCCATATGTCGTGCCAAGCGACCGAGGGCAACCCCTAAAATAATTGTAAAAAAGACCACTTGTAAGGTTTTGCCGCGACTGAGAGCATAGAAAATATTTTCAGGCACCAGCTGAAATAAGAAAGAGGTAAATCCCACGTCCGCTTCTTCTTGCAGAGAAAAGGAACCGTTCACTGGTACTTCCAAGTCAAAGTTACTGGCTTGGTTGACTGCAATCCCTAACTGGTCTAGGGTTTCCGAATCCAGATTAGCCCCGGGTTGCACCGTTAAACCGAAAACCAAAGCGATCGCGCTGACACTCAAAGCGGTGATGGGGAAGACGAGTAGTACTTTGCGGATGTAAGTACCAGCATTGCGATCGCTCAGCAACCGACTAACGCTCAAGCTAATCCCAGAAATAAGGATCGGCAAGACGCACATGGTGAGCATGGCTAGATAAACTTCCCCAAGTGGGGTTAAGGCTTCGGCAACTGAAGGCAGCTTTCTACCTAAGATGGCACCCAAAATTGCGCTTGCTAGAAGCGACCAAGGACTGCTTAAAATTTTGACAATCTTGCGGAACCAACTCGTTTGGCTGGAGGAATCACTCATAACGTACTTTTTTGGTTGTGTGGTTTGAGGGGAGCAAAAAAGTTATTTGGAAAATTAAACAACGATCGCATGCCAGGCGAAGAGAGACAACAATAGCCATAAGCTTTGTTAGGCCAATTGTACGATCCGGCTGGCTGCAAGATAGCAAAAAGCCTTTCTGTTATTGTGCGTGCGTTTGTTTGTGATATGGCTCACTAAAAATTTCTTGCCTCCATAACAGCAACCCTCGATCTGCCTTACAGGTTTTTCCAAGGATCTTCCGGATATTTGCACCAACAGTAAACACACCCCATCCCAAGCAGCAATCGTGAGCCCCTAACCACCAATTAAGAAGATCCAGTTGCAACGGAAAATCCTAGTTCGACAAAGTACAACTGCGTATTTTTGACCATCCATCACTGCCAAGCGAGCCACTTCAGTTGCTTTTGCGGGCAGCCAAAACAACCGCAGTATAAACCAAATTCTAATTAGATCGCAACATCGCCCTGGGCACCCAAAATATTCAATAGGAAAGAAAACAAATTTTTGGTGCCGTCACCGTTATTCCAGAAGCAAACCAGGGAATGCTTGTTTGTGTTGCCGATTTTTCCCTTGGCCGTTGGGGAATCGAGCAACCTGGACTGGCTTTTTCCATCCGCCTAGGGAGAATAGCCAACGCCATCCTCAGACTATTCTCTAGTGGTGATTTGTTTCCTGTGGAAATCTTAGAAATCGGCGATCGCGATCGCAACCTGCTACTTCAAAAAATATTAACTTCCCTAAAGAATGTTATCAGAAAAATTTACTTTACAGATGGCTGGTTTTAAGCTAAGCAGGAAAAAGTCCTGCGGATATAAATAAACCGAACCTTTGCCAGTCAAAAATAACGCGATCGCACTCCTTTCATACTTTTGTAACTTATAAGTAATTTCATCAAACAAAATTTAAAGAAAACTTGTTATTTTTTTAACTCAAACTACATCTTTTAATAAACTTTCCTTAATTCACCCAACGAAAAATAAGGTTGTTCTGATTGAAACCAAAGGCAACCATGGCAGGCAATAACGTTATCTTTATTCACCCTGATGGGACTGACCCCTCCCATTACACCCTAGGTCGTCTTGTGACCCAAGGTCCCGACGGCCGTCTCCATTGGGACGAAATGGAAGAGGCCAGCGTCTACCTCGGTCACATGGACGATCGCATTACCGCGACTTCCAACGCCGGTGCCGTAGCCCACGCTTACGGAATTAAGCCCGTAGCCCCAAGTTACGGCTTTGATGAAAACGGAGAGCCCTACAAATCCTTGTCCGAGTTGCAAGGCCAACTCGTAGAAGGGGCAGAATCCGGTTCCACCATTATGGAAGAAGCGATCGCAGCTGACAAACCCACCGCCGTAATTCAATCCGGCTTCATCGCCGAACCCGGAACCGGCGTATTTCTAGCCGACGCCATCAATCGGGGAGAAACCGAAGAAATCACCGCCCAAATCCTCGAATCCGGCGTTGACGTTATCCTGGGTGCCGGCGAAACCGACTACCTCCCCATTGGCACCGTTGGTTTCTTTGGTGAAGAAGGCACCCGCGAAGACGGGCGCAACCTCATCCAAGAAGCCAAAGCCATGGGCTACGAAGTCGTCTACACCCGAGACCAACTAGAAGAACTACCCACCAATACCGAAAAAGTCTTGGGCATCTTCGCCGCCGAAGACACCTACAACGACACCACCGAAGGTTCCTTAATCGAACAAGGCTTGGTGGCCGAAAACGGCGAACTCATCACTTACGGGCAACTCCCCACAAACCCCAACCCGCCTACCATCGCAGAAATGATGGCAGCCACCCTCAGCTTGGATAAATTCCAGGAAGCAGAAAATGGTTTCCTCGTCGTCGCAGAAGAAGAAGCCACCGACAACTTCGGCAACAACAACAATGCCGCCGGCGTACTAGATGCCGTATTGCGAGCCGACGAAGCCATTGGTGTCGCCAAAGACTTCGTAGATAACATCAACCCCAACACCCTCGTCATTACCGCCGCCGACAGTGCCGCTGGTGGTTTGGAAGTAGACGACGTTTCCGCGGAAGAAGACGGTACCGTTCCCAACGAAGGCGTACAAACCTTCCTCGACGAAAACAGCAACAAAGCCGAATTTACATTCCCCCGCGACGGTCAAACCGGCAACAACACCGCTCCTTTTGTCACCGGCGCGCCAGATGCCAACGGCGATATCTTTGAATTTGGCGTCACCTGGGCAGGTTTGAACGACTTTGCCGGCAGCATCGTTTCCAAAGCCTACGGTCTCAACGCCGACCAACTGTCTTCCACCGTAGACAACACAGGAATTTACCGGCTCATGTACGAAACCCTGTTTGAAGTGGAACTCGATCCCCCAGCAGGCGTACCCGATGACCTTGCCATAGAAGCACCCCCCGCAGCCACCGAAGACACCGGCAACGTTATCTTCATCCACCCCGACGGCACCAGTCCTTCCCACTACGCCGCCGCTCGTTTCAACACCGTAGGTACCGACGGTCGCCTCAACTGGGATCAAATGACCGACGCTGGCGTATACTTGGGTCACATGGACGACCGCATCACCAGCACTTCCAACGGCGGTGCCGTGGTTCACGCTTATGGGATCAAACCCTTCGCCGGCAGCTACGGCTTGGATGCAGAAGGCAATCCCCTCACCTCCCTCTCCGGCAAAGAAGGCACCACCATCATGGAAGAAGCCCAGGAAGCCGGCAAAGCCGTAGGAATTATCAACTCTGGCTTTATTGCCGAACCAGGTTCCGGTGTATTTCTTGCCGACGTAGAAAATCGCGGTCAAACCGAAGAAATCACCGCCGAAATTCTGGAATCCGGTGCGGAAGTGATTCTCGGCGGTGGCGAAACCGACTATCTACCCGAAGGAGAAATTGGCGTTTTCGGCGAAGAAGGCACCCGCGAAGATGGTCGCAACCTTATTGAAGAAGCGCAAGCCATGGGGTATACCGTCGTCTATACCCGCGAACAGTTGCTAAACGTCGATCCAGAAGAAACCGACAAGTTGTTGGGGATTTTTGCTGCCCAGGATACCTACAACGACGAATTTGAAGACGAACTGCGCCGGCAAGGATTCGTAGAAGAAAACGGCGATTTAATTTATTACGGTCAGCCTCCCATCAACCCCAATCCTCCCACAGTTGCCGAAATGACAGAAGTGGGACTATCTATTCTTTCCCAAGACCCGGATGGTTTCATGTTGGTTGCCGAAGAAGAAGCCACCGATAACTTCAACAACGACAACAACGCCGGCGGTGGTATTGAAGCCGCCATTCGCGCCGACAAAGCCATTGGCGTCGCCCAAGATTTCATCCGCAACCAAGACCCCAATACCTTATTGGTCACCGCCGCCGACAGCGATGCCAGCGGTTTGGAAGTGGATGATGTTTCCGGTGCAACCACAGGAACCTATGGGGTACAACCGGAAGTTTCTCGCAGCAGTGCCATTGAAATTCCCTTCGACGGTCAAACCGGTGCCGATACCGCGCCTTTCACCACGGGAGCGCCAGATGCCGATGGCGACAATTTCCAATTTGGCGTCAGCTATGCTTCCGGCGGCGATGTCAGCGGTGGTATTGTTGCCAAGACCTTCGGTATGAATTCGGAAACGTTGCCTTCTACGGTTGACAATACGGATATTTATCGGATTATGTATCGCACGCTTTTCGGCGAAGAACCGGAAGTGGTGCAAGAACAAGAACCCATCACCGATGAAGAGGATGGTGGCGATGGTATCCCCGACGAAGGCGAGTTTTCCGAGGAGAATATAGATGAAGCTATGGCTGATTCTGGAGATGACGGTGAAGGAGAAGAGGAAACCACCGATCCTATCACTGGCGAAAGCGAATTTGGCGAAGAGGAAGAAGGCGAGTCTGAGGAAGATTTTGTCACCAACGGTGGTGGCGATGCTGGTGAAGGGGAAAGCGACGACATGTCGTTTGATGACGTTGGCGGCGATGCTGGTCTTTCGTTTTTCCAACAGTTGTTCTCTATGGAAAGCGAGGAACTTTTCAGCAGTATGGCTGCTTTCTTAGAGGAGTTAGGTTTCTAGAGTTCAGGGATTTTCGGCTTTTTACGAAAAAAGACGGGAGCTTGAAAGTCCTGACTTTTTAAAGCAGGGATGAAATAGGACGGAAAAATGCTCGTCGAGGGTCCCTGTGCGCCGGGGATAGGCTAGCTTATAGCGAATCCATCTAGGCATACCCAATGAAGCGAGAATCTCACGAATTTTCTTTGTGAGTGTGTCAATAGGAAGTTGGTTGTTCCCAAAAACGATGGAAAGATTTTCTCAATTTTCCCACGAGTCGTTTCCGGCTCGTTTTTTTTATGGATGCGGTTACAAGTTGGTTTTGTTGTCAAGGATTTGCGATTTGGCGTTGTTTCCGTCCCCTTGCGGGGAATAGATAGGAAATGACTATTTGTCAACCCCAGCTTAGCCGTCAAAATAGCATCTGTTTCCGTCCCCTTGCGGGGAATAGATAGGAAATGACCTGGAAAAACCAAATATTCCGAGGAGCCCTATCGGGACTTGGTAGGTTTCCGTCCCCTTGCGGGGAATAGATAGGAAATGACCCCTGTTTCTGTTCGAGACGGACACGGGGCACCGCTGTTTCCGTCCCCTTGCGGGGAATAGATAGGAAATGACATTAGGGATTTGCCTTTCTGCAATCGAAAGCAAGTGGTTTCCGTCCCTTTGCGGGGAATAGATAGGAAATGACCTTGCTTTGAAGGAGCTATCATGCAACAAGACTATTCTAGTTTCCGTCCCCTTGCGGGGAATAGATAGGAAATGACGTTTTAACGACGATCCGGAAGACGAAAAATTCCGTTTCCGTCCCCTTGCGGGGAATAGATAGGAAATGACTGGATAATTTTCTAAGCGGCCCGAGCGAACGCCAGTTTCCGTCCCCTTGCGGGGAATAGATAGGAAATGACCATGGCAAAAACTGAGGTCGAACCTCCTTCGGACTTTGAATCCTAGTTTCCGTCCCCTTG
This sequence comes from Geitlerinema sp. PCC 9228, assembly GCF_001870905.1. Taxonomy (NCBI): domain Bacteria; kingdom Bacillati; phylum Cyanobacteriota; class Cyanophyceae; order Geitlerinematales; family Geitlerinemataceae; genus Geitlerinema; species Geitlerinema sp. PCC 9228. Next base: position 17,621 of record NZ_LNDC01000175.1, on the reverse strand, counting down.
CGGGGAATAGATAGGAAATGACCGTAGGAGCTAAGAAAATAATATACGTGCGGGATAACACATAGTTTCCGTCCCCTTGCGGGGAATAGATAGGAAATGACAAGGGGCAGAGATATCCCCAATGCTGGTAACCGACAATGGGTTTCCGTCCCCTTGCGGGGAATAGATAGGAAATGACGCAATAAATATCATAATTGCAAGCTACTACGCCGCCCTCGTTTCCGTCCCCTTGCGGGGAATAGATAGGAAATGACACAGGACATAAATTCTGCTTCTACCTGATCTAATCAGTTTCCGTCCCCTTGCGGGGAATAGATAGGAAATGACACAACTCCAAGGAATAGAATTAATTCCAATTTCCCGTTTCCGTCCCCTTGCGGGGAATAGATAGGAAATGACTATTGGGGAAGGAAGTGATGTTCCCACCTACCAAACAAAGTTTCCGTCCCCTTGCGGGGAATAGATAGGAAATGACGATTCACTCTTTTTGGAACCCAGAAGACGAAAAAGACGAAGTTTCCGTCCCCTTGCGGGGAATAGATAGGAAATGACTAGAATGACGGCAGGCAACATAAAGTTTGTTGTTGTAGTTTCCGTCCCCTTGCGGGGAATAGATAGGAAATGACTACGAACGAACTGTCGAGAATCAGTAGAGCTTTAAAGACGTTTCCGTCCCCTTGCGGGGAATAGATAGGAAATGACCCCTTGTCCAATATAAGGAGCAAATCGAAGAAGCCTTAGAGCGTTTCCGTCCCCTTGCGGGGAATAGATAGGAAATGACCCTACCCCTAGGAAACGCGCTCTGTATTTGGTTTTCAAGGTCCAGTTGCGCCAGACCACGTAGGTAGTCCTTTGCAAAAATTTACAAGATACCAGTCCGCCAGACAAAACTTGGAATATCCAGCGTTAGAAATAATATAGTCTAATTTTCTGCAGAAGTCAAGGAAGAAAATCCCTGCCATCTCCGCCTTGCTCTTGCCTGCTCTTTCTATCTCTCCCTTGCTCTTCGCGTCGGACTGTTGGTACAAATTTACATTTCGTTACATCGCTCCACACCAACCCCCACCTGGATGGCAACCTCCATCGCCTCCCAGGTTTGCTACAAGTTTCTTAACAAAACGCAATACTTGACCGATCGCCAATAGCCTAGCTGCCGCCACCCGACTGTAGCTTCCTTGCCAAAACCTCGCTCACCAATTTATTCCCCGCAGGACTTAAATGGATGTGGTCGCGGTACAATTCTTCTGGAGAACTAGCAGCATTGAAAATCGGTAAAAAATCGATGTAGGGAATCTCGTGTTTCTCAGCAAACTCCTGCAAACGCTTCCTGGCGCGTAGTTCGTAATCTCGCGGACCTGGTTCGCCGATTTCCCGCAGCAAAGGCGTCATGGCTATCCAAAACTCGGCGTTGTTTTGCTGCGCGATCGCTTTTGCCTCCTCCATCGCCTCTAAATTATTGCCCACGCGATCGCCCGATTCCTCCGGTATTAGAACCGAAGTCGGCGGCGACACCAACAACTGCCACACCTCCACCATCGCCAACGGTGGCTTTTGGTTGGGATAGTTGCGATCGCTTCCCACCACCCCCGAAAAAGGCGCTTTGGCAAACAAATCGTCCGTATTCAGCAGCAAAAACACCACTTGCGCATCAAACGTCCCAAATTTGCGGATATATGCCACCTCATTGCGCGGACCCCAAGAATTCGCCGAAGCGTTCAACACCTCCACCCGCTGCCGGGAAAACACCTCCGGCTGCAACTGCCTCTGCAAAACTTCCGTTAGCGTATTATTTTGACTGGTCCACCAATTTCCATTGAGAATCGAATCGCCAACCATAAGAATGCGATAGGTATCCGCCTCTGGCGTCGCCGCGATCGCACCATTGCGCATAGAATATTCATTAATTTGGATGCGATTGCCCATACGACGCAAATTTTGATTCGGCGCTAGCAAATAGCCAACCTCTTCATCTGCCACATACAAAGGCGGATTGCCAAATCCAAACAACAACCGCAATCCCAGTTCCATTGCGATCGCGATTCCCAGCAAAATAGCTATCGTGATGAGGGCGAGTTTTAAAGACATTTTGGATTGTGCCAGCATGGCTTCTTTCCCATTTTAGTGGGAGGAGGGGGAGGAGTGGGAGGAGGGGGTGGAGTGGGAGGAGGGGGTGGAGGGGGTGGAGAGAAATTTTGAAAGATATTTCCAGATTTGGGGATAACTGCTAAATTAGCTGCAAATAGGTTTTTTTGGGGAAAATCTCATGGATTTTTAACCCTGCGATCGCGTTTTCTTCACCCTGACATGGGCAATTGCTTTAATAATAGAAACCAGGATGTCGATTTCCCGTACACACAACTGCCAAGAAGGTTCATGGATCGCCTAATTGTTTTTACCCGCTATCCCCTGCCTGGTCAAACCAAAACCCGCCTGATTCCCACATTGGGGGAAATTGGGGCGGCGGATTTGCAAACCCAAATGACCGAACGAACCGTCGATATTCTAACCCGCGTTACTTCCCAGTTGCCTGTCGATATTGAAATTCGCTTTGCTGGCGGCAGTCTCCGGCAGATGCGGCGGTGGTTGGGTAACCAATTTTCTTATCGACCTCAAGGAAATGGCGATTTGGGCGATCGCATGGCTAGGGCATTTCAAACGGCGTTTCGGGAAGGATACCAACGAGTGGTAACGGTGGGGATTGATTGCCCCCATTTAAGCGATCGCGATATTATCCATACTTGGGAAAATCTGCAAAATTCCGATTTGGTTCTGGGTCCAGCCTGGGATGGCGGTTACTATTTAATCGGCTTGCGTCAGTTTTACCCGCAACTATTCCAAGGTATTACTTGGGGCAGCGAGTTTGTCAGACAGGAAACCTTAGACATTGCCGACAATTTCAATTTATCCTACCACTTACTTTCCCCAAAAGGAGACATAGACCGTCCGGAAGATTTACATCTGTGGGAAGATGCCCTCACCCAAGAGAAAATTTCCGTTATTATTCCCATGCTGAACGAAGCGGATACCATTACTGCCACCCTTGCCAACGCCCAAACCGGAGAAAATGTGGAAATCCTGGTGGTGGATAGCGGCAGCGAAGATGGCAGCGTGGCGAAAGCAGAGGATTTGGGCGTACGGGTAATAAAAAGCGATCGCGGCAAAGCCAAACAAATGAATGCAGGGGCAAGGGCAGCCACCGGCGATATTTTACTGTTTTTACATGCGGATACCCTCCTGCCGCCGGGATACGACCGCTGGATACGCCGTACCGTTCGCAAACCCAATTTTGCTGTGGGGGCATTTGAGTTAGCCATTGGCTGGGAAGAATCTGACAGAACCCGCCAAACGGGTTTTCCCCAACTGCGATGGGTGGAATGGGGAGTAAAATGGCGATCGCATTGGTTACAACTTCCCTATGGCGACCAAGCATTATTTTTCAAAAGCGATCGTTTTCAAGATTTGGGGGGATTTCCCGAAGAACTCCCCATTATGGAAGATTTTGTGTTTGTACGCCGCTTGCGAAAACTTGGCAAAGCTTACATTGTACCGGAATCCGTGCGTACTTCTGCCCGTCGATGGCAGCGTTTGGGCGTTTTGCGAACCACTGCCATCAACCAAGTGATGATTTTGGGCTATTTCTTGGGCATCTCACCAACGAAGTTAGCCCATTGGTATCGCAAACGTTAGAATGCCAGCCACAAAGTCATGCCCCAAAAGACATCTCGTTCCTGCCACAGCATAACCACGCCACTCACAGCCATGGTTGCCAATACTAACTGGCGAAACTGGCGATCGTTCATTTTTTGGAAGATATACTGACCGATCCAATTGGCGGGAATGGCCGACAAACCAATAATGATACCATATCCCCAATGCAACGGTGTCAGCGTTCCCAGGGATACGTAAGCAAGAATTTTGGCGATGTGCACCACCAGAACGTGGGTAGATTTGGTGGCAATCATGGTTTCTTTGGTCAAGCCGTAATTAAGGTAAAATCCGTTCATAACCGGACCACTGCTGCCAATTAACCCGGAAACAAAGGCATACAAAAATCCCAAGGGCAAAAACTGCCAGGGTTGGGTGGGGGTGGGATTTTGTAACTGCTGCCGCCAGACCAAAGCCACGACCATAACTAACAGAAATATCCCCATCAGGATTTGCAGCCATTCCAGGTTCAACTGCGTTAAGGTGTAAGAACCTAAGACAGCTCCTGCGATCGCGCCTGGTAAATACCAACTGGTGAGCGACCAATCGATGGACCGCCAAAACCAGAGAACCCGCTGCAAATTGCCGAACAACATGCCGACGGTGATGGTGGGGGCAACGGCCGATGCCCCTAAAGAAAAGTTAATAATGGGGATTAAAATTAAGGGGCTACCGCCACCAGCCAAGGTACTGAACAGCCAGGCAACAAAACCAATCCCAAATAGCGTGAGAATATCCATATCGGGTTACAAATAGTCTTAAGAAATCCTAAAAACCTTTTCAATTGTTACATTTTTAGCTTTTCGTTCGTGTTACTTTCGCCACATATTGCCCGATAATTTGGACAACCATGCCAGATTCTCCTACGGATGGGGAATTTTCGATGCGGGGAATTGGCGATTTGCCCCGGCTTGTCATAGGTTTCTCGTTTGGGAAACAATAAACGGAGAAGTTGTCGTTTCTAGCAGAGGTACAATATGAGTTCCGAACAGCCACAATACGGTGTTGTATTGGTTACTGCCGGTTCCCGCGATGAAGCCGACTATATTGCGAAGGGGTTGGTTGCTGCGAAACTGGCGGCTTGTATTGGTATGTTTGCCATCCACTCGGTTTATACCTGGCAGGGGGAGGTGAATTCTGAGGATGAATGGCAGTTGGTTATCAAAACCGATTTGAATGCATATCAGGCGTTGGAGGCGAAGATTCGCGAGTTGCATTCTTACGATGTGCCGGAAATTATTGCTTTGCCGGTTACGAAGGGATTGCCTGCTTATTTGCAGTGGATTGGCGAACAAGTGCCAACGCCGGTGGGTCATACTAAATCTGATGTAGTAAATTGATTTAGAAATAGAGGAGTGGGAGGAGTGGGAGGAGGGGGAGGAGTGGGAGGAGGGGGAGGAGTGGGTGGAGGGGGAGGAGTGGGTGGAGTGGGTGGAGTGGGTGGAGTGGGTGGAGGGGAAAACTTCTTGTAGTTTTCGCCTTAGCCTGGGGATTTTTCGGGTTTTACCAGTACGGATTTGGTATCAATTCTCCCCCCCCCTACATTTTGGGCGGTTTTTCTGGTTTGAAACATACAATTGCTGGGATAAGAAAAAGATACTACTTCGGTCTATTGGTTTGATTTCTAAAATTTGATTTGGATACAATCGTTAACATTTTTTTAAATTGGGAAACATAATAGCGATCGCATTCATCTATACTGGATGTATAGGACCGTATTGATAAATCGAGTTCGATTGATTCTTTTCTATTTTTCATAGAAAGCAGTTGCAGGGATAGCGGGATTTGCTTGTCTCCCTCCTGCTTGAAGAAGCTTTATTTTCTAGAAAAACTGCATAGAAAATCCAGAAAAGTCCCGTTACGTAGAGGAAGTAGCAGATTTTATGGCTGGCTCGTTTTCAATTCGATGCCAAAACCGCAAGGGGGATTGCTAAGAATGCATCAGATGTTAGACACGGAAAGGATGAAAAGAAACACAATGAGACCATCAGGGATACCAACGCAAAACCAACAGAAACGACGTACCAGACAATTTTATCAGATATTGGGGATGGCAGCCGCGATCGCTTTTTTGCCCCATCTAGCCACCGCTAGGGCAAACCTTTCGCCACCGATCGTTGCACAAAATACGGAAACCTCAGAAAATTCAGAAAATTCAGAAAATGTATCCACTGAGGATGCCCCAACTGCCCAGGAGTTCTTAGACAAAGGCAAAAAACTCAGCGAAGCCGGCAACTACCGAGAAGCGATCGCGCGTTTGACCGAAGCTATTCAAAAGGATGAAACCCTTATCGAGGCTTACTTGTATCGGGGAATCGCCTATTTCCGCTTGGGAGACCCCCAAAAAGCGATCGCGAATTTTAGCCAAGTGTTAGAGAAAAACCCAGACAGCATTCGTGCCTACTACCATCGCGGCATTGCCTACGCCACCAGTAGCGAATACGACCAAGCCCTCGCTGACTACAACCAAGTTCTGCAACGCGATCCCAAACATGCAGTTACCTACGTCAATCGGGGGACGATCCACCGCCGTTTGGGAAAAAACCGAGAAGCTTTAGAAGATTACAGCCAAGCCATTCAAATCGACGCCAACTATGCAAGGGCTTACAACAATCGCGGTTTGGTACGTTCGGAAATGGGAGATTTGCAAGGGGCATTGCAAGATTACGACCGAGCGTTAGAACTACAACCCAACTCTGCGAGGGCTTACAACAATCGCGGCGTGGTACACGCTCGTTTGGATAATTTTCAACAGGCGATTGACGACTACAGCCGTGCCATCCAAATTGATTCTAAAATGACCAGAGCTTATGTAAATCGGGGAGCGGCCTTGGCACAAATACAGGAGTACCAACAAGCCATGAAGGACTACCAACAAGCTATCCAGCTCGATCCCAACGACCCGGTGGTCTACTACAATCGGGGATTGGTGCGGGCTAACTCTGGTAATGCAGAAGGAGCGATCGCGGATTTTCGTCAAGCAGCGGATTTGGCCTGGCGGCAGGGCAATACCCAACTGTACGAAACCGCATTGAACAATATCGAACGTTTGCAGCAGTAGGCAACGATACCCAATCTTGGTTTTTTCTACTCAAACTCATAATGAGTATGATATATTCTTAACAGTTCGTAAATATTAGCTCTTGAAGCAGATATTTACAAGTACGTCCGAGCAGGGCGGAAAGACGCTCGCCGAGGGTCTCTATCGCCGGGGAGGGGCTAGCTCTTTTCGCGAATCCATCTCGGCACACCCAACGAAGCGAGAATCTCACGAATAGAATTTGTGAGAGTGTAAAATACAGCCAGTCGATCGTGTAAATTCAGAACGATTACGGTTAAGGAGAGAAACCATGACACAAGACTGCATTCGGGTAGGCCAACAAGCTCCTGATTTCTCCGCGACTGCAGTGGTCGACCAAGAGTTCAAAACCATCAAACTGTCTGACTATCGTGGCAAATATGTTGTCTTGTTCTTCTATCCTCTAGATTTTACCTTTGTTTGCCCCACCGAAATTACCGCATTTAGCGATCGCTACGAAGAATTCAAACAGCTGAACACGGAAGTTCTCGGTGCCTCCGTTGACAGCGAATTTTCTCACCTAGCCTGGATTCAAAAAGACCGCAAATCCGGTGGTGTCGGCGACCTCAACTACCCTCTCATCTCCGACATCAAAAAAGAAATTAGCGCCAGCTACAACGTTCTCGATCCAGAAGCCGGCATTGCCCTGCGTGGCTTGTTCATCATCGACAAAGACGGCGTCATCCAACACGCCACCGTCAACAACCTCGCCTTCGGTCGCAACGTAGATGAAGTGCTGCGGACCCTACAAGCTATCCAATACGTACAAGCCAATCCCGATGAAGTCTGCCCCGCTGGCTGGAAACCTGGTGAAAAAACTATGAAACCCGATCCCGTCGAATCCAAAGAATACTTTGCTGCCCTGGGCTAGTAGCTGAAAATACTGCTAAATGCGTCAAAAGTCTAGTAGGGTGGGCAATGCCCACCCTACTACCGGCTATCTAGGAGGGTTGACAAAAAACATAAAATATGATATGTTTCCACCTTTAGCGAGTTGGTAAGCTACTGATAACTTGTTTTTGATATTCGTTTTCTGTCATTAAATCGAGACTGCTTTCCACCCGATCGAGGAAAACCTTCCCTTCCAAGTGGTCGTACTCATGTTGGAAAATCCGCGCCACAAAATCGGTAAATATCTGACGCTTGGTTTTGCCGTTGCGGGTGATGTACTCCACTTCAACTTCCCGATGGCGAGACACCAAACCGCGAATACCAGGAACACTCAAACACCCCTCCCAATCTTTTGCCGTTTCGTTGGAGTGAGCGATAATGCGTGGGTTCAGCATAGGCGTGGGAGGCATGTAAGGAGCATTGGGATAGCGTAACGTTGGGCGCGAGGCCACCAACAACAAACGTTTGGAAACACCTACTTGGGGCGCAGCAATACCCACACCATTATGAGTTTCTGCGGCAGCCAAGAGGTAGTCAATGAGGGTTTGCAATTGGGGCTCGGCAAGATTTTTAATAGGTTCGGCAGTCTTTCGTAGGATGGGATTGCCCAGTTCGATAATTTGCGGTTGGTTGGTCATGGATTTGCCTCCTGAAACAGGTACGAATCGATCCCGATATCATCTAAGCTAGCAAATTCTTCCCTTGACCGTTTGTATGCCTTATGTCATTTTTAACAATCTCCTATCGGCAAATCCATTTTTTCCAACCTGCCCACAAACAAAACCTACTCTTGACTCGGCAAAGGTGCTGGCTGTAAGGTCAGGTTGACCGTTTCACCATCGCGCAGCACTTCTACAGACAAATCAGCGCCAATTTCCGTATTTTGGACGATTTGCTGGACTTTTTCCGCACCTTCAATAGCTTGACCTTCCATTTGTTGAATAATATCCCCCGGCTGCAATCCCGCTTGTGCCGCTGGCGAATTGGGAACCACTTCCAAAATCAGCACCCCTTCGCTAACATTGACCTCAATAGGACTGTTGGGGTCGCTGTTAATCCGCTGGCGGATTTCTTCGTCAATGGTTATCATGCGAATACCAATGAAAGGATGCTGGACTTCGCCAGTGGCAATCAGTTCGTCGGCAATTTGCTTGACCGTATTGATGGGAATGGCAAATCCCAACCCTTGTGCACCGCGAATAATCGCCGTGTTCATGCCGATAACCTCGCCAGCGCCGTTGATGAGAGGTCCGCCAGAATTGCCGGGGTTAATGGCAGCATCGGTTTGGATGAAACCAACCCGCTTGTCGGGAACACCTACTTCACTGCTAGAACGACCCGTGGCGCTGATAATGCCCACAGTAACGGTATTATCCAATCCTAAAGGATTGCCGATCGCGATCGCCCACTGACCGGGTTGAATGTCGTCGGAATTGCCCAGTTGCACCGAAGGCAGATTTTCGCCATCTACCTTAACCACTGCCACATCAGTAACGGAATCGGCACCCACAACTTTGCCACTGAGGGTACGACCATCCTTGAGGGTGACGCTTACATCGGTAGCATTTCTAACTACGTGAGCGTTGGTGAGTAGGTAACCATCGCGATTGATGAGAAAGCCGGAACCTGTGCCTTCTTCTTTGCGTTTGGGAGTGGGTAAGTTTTCGCCAAAAAAGCGTCGAAAGAAGGGGTCTTGGAAAAATTCTGGCAAATCCGGCGTTACAGTGCGGGTGGCATCAATGCGAACCACTGCTTTGCCCACACTGTTTACCGCATTGACGATAAAATTGCGATTGTCCGAACTTGGTAGCGGCGGCGTGTTTCTAACATCAGCTTTTTGTGAATTCGGAGAAGCTTCAGTTGTTGGTTGTTGTGTTGGTTGGTTCTGTTGCGTTTGCGACTCCGCTTGGGGGGAAATAGAACTTTGAGCGCAGGATACCGACCCGATTCCCGCCAGAATCAGGATGAAAGCATTTCGCCAACGCCACCATTTGGTTTGGGGGTGGGGCGTTGGGTTGGTTGGTTTTTCAGCAAATGAAGAACTCATAGCAAATTCCTAATGCGAGAATGCGATCGCTATACCTACCCACCATAGCCATTATAGTAGGCGCACTAGCAATGGGCGATTTCCGATCGTAACCATCGAGACCAAATTCGCGATCGCTACTTCCCTGCTCATGTGGTCATTGTCTGCCACAATTGATTAAACTGATAATCCTAGTTTTGCGTGCCAGTCGTTGGCAGGGGGGAAAATCGTGGATATCTCCTTAGGAACGCTGTGGGAAAAGGTTCTGGAACACCTGCAACAACAACTCAGCCGCCCTACCTTTGAAACCTGGATCCAAACCACCACCGCCGAACGATTTGAAGGCAATTGCCTGGTGGTTCGTGCTCCCAATCCATTTGCCCAAACCTGGCTGCAAAAACACTACCTGCACACCATCCAAGATGCAGTGCGAGAAATCTTGGGCTATTCTGTAAAAATTTATTTCACCACTGCCGACGGAGAAGCCATCGACCTAGAAATGCAGCGGCAAGTCGCCGCCACCTCCAACAATCCCAACGTTTCCGATATATCACCACCACCATCACTGTTCGACAAGGTTCAGGGCAGGGGATTCGATAAACCGCAAGGCAGACACCAACCCACCGAATTAAATCCCAAATATGTCTTTTCCCGCTTCGTCGTCGGTGCCAACAATCGCATGGCTCATGCGGCGGCACTGGCGGTGGCAGAGTCTCCCGGGCGCGAATTCAACCCTTTGTTTCTTTGCGGCGGCGTGGGATTGGGCAAAACCCATTTAATGCAAGCCATCGGTCACTATCGCCGGGAAATCGACCCCGGGGCGAGAATTTTTTACGTTTCCACCGAACAATTTACCAACGATTTAATCGCCTCCATTCGTCAAGACAGCATGCAAACCTTCCGGGAACACTACCGAGCAGCAGATGTTTTACTGGTAGATGATATTCAATTTATCGAAGGCAAAGAATATACCCAAGAAGAATTTTTTCATACATTTAATACGCTCCACGAAGCCGGCAAACAAGTGGTTTTGGCATCCGACCGTCCCCCCAGTCAAATTTCGCGGCTACAAGAGCGCCTCTGTTCGCGATTTTCCATGGGATTGATTGCCGATATTCAGTCGCCGGATTTGGAAACGCGCATTGCCATTTTGCAGAAAAAATCTGAATACGAAAACGTGCGTTTGCCCCGGGAAGTTTTGGAATATATTGCTTCTCGCTATACGTCTAATATTCGGGAGTTGGAAGGGGCGTTAACCAGGGCAGTGGCTTATATTTCTATTTCCGGCTTGCCCATGACGGTAGAGAATCTCATTCCAGTTTTAGAACCAGCTACGGAAAATATCGATATTTCGCCCGAAAAAATTATGCAGTTGGTTGCCGATTATTTTGGTATTTCTATTGAAGATTTAAAAGGAAATTCCCGCCGGCGAGAAATTAGCCAAGCCCGACAAGTGGGGATGTATTTGATGCGCCAACATACTGAGTTAAGTTTGCCCAAAATTGGCGATGCTTTTGGCGGAAAAGACCATACTACGGTCATTTATAGTTGCGATAAAGTTGCCCAAGCAATCAAAAAAGATATCAATCTCAATCAGACTGTTATGCAATTAAGCGATCGCATTAAGGGGCATCCTGGTAGTTAGAGTTCGGCATTCCTGTAGGGGCAGTTCGCGAACCACCCCTACTTCCCCGGTATGCTTGCCCAACTTGCCCTTTCTCAATCTAAAGCAAATACAGCAAGATAAACAGAATAATCCAGATAACATCTACGAAATGCCAGTAGATTTCAGCGGCTTCTACCCCAAAATGGCTTTCACTATTGTAATGGCCGGATTTTAGCGATCGCACCAAAACCCCACCAATCAACAACAAACCAAACAAAACGTGCAAACCGTGAAACCCAGTCAAAACGTAAAATGTACTGGTAAATAAATTATCCGTCAGACCGAAATCATTGCTGAAATATTCGTATACCTGACCGCCCAAAAACACAATCCCCATCAAAGCAGTAACCCCAAACCACAACCGCAGTTGGGAAACATTGCTTTGGCGTTTGATAGCGGTATCGCCTTTATGGATAACAAAACTGCTAGAAATCAAAATAACAGTGTTGATTCCCGGCAGCAGCAAGTCAATTTCCGGAGTACCACCGGGCGGCCATTCGGGGTTGACCGCTTTGAATGTTAAATACGCGACGAACAACCCCAGGAAAATCATCGACTCTGCCACCAAAAACAGGATTAACCCAAAAATTCGATGGTCGCCATGTTCCTCATGACCAGTTTCGGCAGTTTCTGCCGCATATTGTACTTCTTTTTCGCTGGAACTAACAGAACCTTGCATAAACTTTCTCAATCCTCGTTTGCAATTTCTTTTGTGGGGGGTCCAAGAAAAGACCCCCTATGGTTCCCTATGTCAACCTTGTGTAGAGCTTAACGAGCGTTTCCTTGAACTTCCGATAGCAACTCTTCCACCGGTTTGTCGCTGTCGCGGTGAACGTTGTCAATGCCGTAATCGTAAGGACCAGACCACAATACTGGATTTTCCAAAAAGTTCTCTTCCGGCGGTGGCGAAGCGGTTTGCCATTCTAAAGTCAAAGCTCTCCAGGGATTGGCACCCACTTGTTTGCCACCAATCCAACTCCAAATGGCATTAATCAAAAACGGCACTGTGGAAATGGCCAGCAGCAACGAACCAACGCTACAAATCTGGTTGACAAAGGTAAATTGCGGGTCGTACTCGGCTACCCGGCGGGGCATTCCTTGCAAGCCCAGCCAGTGCATGGGCAGAAAGCACATGTTAAAGCCGATAAAGTTCAAGACAAAGTGGGTAATGCCCAGGGGTTCGTTGAGCTTGCGACCGGTCATTTTCGGGAACCAGTGATAGATGCCCGCATACAATCCGAAGACGCTGCCACCAAACAAGACGTAGTGAATGTGGGCAACCACGAAGTAGGTATCGTGAACGTGAATGTCAAAGGGTACCGATGCCACCATTACGCCGCTCAGACCGCCGATAACGAACATGGAGACGAAGCCCAAGCTAAAGAGCATGGCGCTGTTGAGTTCGATTTTACCGCCCCAGACGGTGGCAACCCAGCTAAAGATTTTAATGCCGGTGGGAACGGCAATAATCATGGTGGCAATCATAAAGAACATCCGCAGCCATCCGGGGGTACCGCTGGTGAACATGTGGTGTGCCCACACGACCAATCCCAAAAAGCTAATGGCGAGGCTAGAATAAGCGATCGCGGTATAACCAAAAATGGGTTTGCGGGCGTGAACTGGCAATACGTCGGAAATGATGCCAAATACCGGCAAAATCATAATGTAAACCGCCGGATGGGAATAAAACCAGAACATGTGCTGGTACACCACTGGGTCGCCGCCACCGGTGGGATTGAAAAAGGCAGTTCCGGCGACGATGTCGAACATGAGCAGAATTAACGCACCTGCCAGCACCGGGGTAGAAATCAAAATCAAAATGGAAGCCGCAATCATAGACCAGCAAAACAGTGGCATCTGGTACAAGGTCATCCCCGGGGTGCGCATTTTCAAAATGGTGGTGAGGAAATTCACAGCCCCCAAAATGGAGGAGGTTCCTAAAATTAGCAGGCTGAGAATCCACATGATTTGCCCGGAGTTGCTGGCAATTTCGCTCAAGGGGGGATAGGAGGTCCAACCTGCTTGCGGCGGTTCTACGAAAAAGCTACCAATTAACAACGCGCCGCCGGGAGGAATCATCCAAAATGCGATCGCGTTGAGTCTGGGGAAAGCCATATCCCGTGCCCCAATCATTAGGGGAATTAAATAATTGCCAAAAGCGCCGGTGCCTGCGGGAACGATCCACAGGAAAATCATAATCGTTCCGTGCAGGGTAAAGAGGCTATTGTAAATTTCGCGGCTGACAAAATCCACTTCTGGGGTGGCGAGTTCGGTGCGAACCCCCCCTGCCAGCACACCGCCAATTAAATAGAAGATGAAGGTGGTCACCAGGTATTGAATGCCGATGACTTTGTGGTCGGTGTTGAAGGTAAAGTATTTCCACCAAGGGGTATGGTGCCCTTGGTTCGCCATGGATTGGGTTGCTGTTGTGGTTGCTTGTGTCATATTCAACTAGTGCAATTGCTGAAGAACCTGCTGGTCGATTCCCATTTTTTCTTCTACGTAACGGCTAGCATACTCGGCATCCGAGGGCGTTTTTTCAGATGGTGCAAGCATGGATAGTTGGTTGTTGTCGGTTTCGCTGCTGGCGATGCGTTCTTGCCGCCACTGTTGAAATTCTTCGGGGGATTCGACGATGATGCGGGTTTTCATGACGCCGTGGTAGGCACCGCACAGTTCGGCGCAAATGATGGGATAGTCGCCGATTTTTTGGGGATGGAATCGCAGTTGGTTGGTACTGCCGGGAATGGCATCTTGTTTGATGCGGAATTGCGGAATCCAGAAGGCGTGCAGTACGTCGCTGGCGGTGATGTTGAGTTTGATGTCTTTGCCAGCGGGAACGTGCAGTTCGCCGGCGACAATTCCTGAGTCGGGATAGGTGAAAATCCAGGCGTATTGCATGCCTTTGACATCCACAACTACGTCGGCTGCCGATCCTTCTCTGCCGGGAGAAGCGCCTACTCCGGCGGCTAGGTCTTCTCCGTCGCGTTCTTTAGGCATGGGTGCTGCGATCGCGCTACCGGGTTTTTGTGCCAGTTCTGGGTTGTTGCGACCGCTACCAGAGGCTGCTGAGTCCAAACCACCCATAGCATTGTAAATCTCAAAGCTATATAACGCGATCGCTAAAACCATGATGGTGGGAATGGCGGTCCAAACGATTTCTAAGGATAAGTTGCCGTCAATGGGGGGACCGTCGCTGGTGTCGCCACGACGCCGGCGGAATCGGATGATGGCAATAACAATAATTCCCTGCACGAGGATGAACAACCCCGTGGCAATGGTCATCATGGCGTTAAACAAACTATCCACCAGGGGGGCTTCTTCTGACGCCGCTACGGGCATGAGACCATGATTTTGTCCGTACCAAAGACTAATTAACGTTAGGACAATACCGGCAATTAGGGTGACGATTGAGTTGGGAATATTCACTTTTTACCTCTTTTAACTGTTAAACTCTTCTTTGAGTTATTGCTTAGGAACAAAACCGATCGCCGCATACAAATGCGATGAAGGTTCTGGGCGCGATGGCCAGCCAAATGACGCTCCCACCTGCCCTGTCCTAATTGCTGGCTGCTATTTATTTTCCCACAAAAATTTTGATACAGCATTGCTAGAATGTACCTATTTGCAATGCAATCTTTAGATTTTTTATTGGGCAAGGGTGGCAAAGGCACGTTTTGTTTTTAAATCTAAAAATAACCATAAAGCGATAAACAAATTTAAGCATAAATTTTTATGGTTTATGTGCAAAATTGTACCACTGAATTGTAGCCTATATTTGTTTGACTAGCGACACAAGATGAAAACAACTAATTAGCGATTTATACGAGAAGTCCCTTTTTTAGTGCTTTTCGGAAATTATGTAGGCAAAATTTGTTGGTATTTTGTTAAAACAATATGAGGAAAGATTTACTTGGTATTTTAGATAACAGTTTGATAGGATGTTATCTTGTACTAGGTTTTATAGGTGGGGCTTTCATTGCCATCCTTGTCCGATGCTACTCATCTATAGTTTCTGTTAAAGATTTTTCCAATCGCTACCAAAGTGGCTAGGATTAACTAGATTCATTAATATAGAAAAAACAGACCACGCCCAGAATAAAAAATGCGATCGCGCATTGGCTGGCTGCGAAATTCGGAATGTTTCGCCAACGACGGAATAAATTGCGCTTATGACAGACGCTGTTACCCATCACTTGCCCCTCAATTCAGGAAAAACGGCATCCGTATCGGCAAAAATCCAAAAACTAACCGTAAAATTAGCGATCGCGACCTTTATTTTAATGGCGATTGGCAGTGCCACCCGCGTCACCAACGCTGGTTTGGCTTGTCCGGACTGGCCTTTATGCTACGGCACCCTGTTACCTGTCGATCGCATGAACCTGCAAGTGTTTCTAGAATGGTTCCATCGCCTAGATGCTGCCATTATCGGGGTAGGAACCCTGTGGCTGGCAGGACGCAGTTGGTGGCATCGCCAAAACTTACCCGGCTGGGTACCGTGGATGGCCACCGCTGCCGTGGTAGCCATTTCCCTGCAAGGTTTGCTCGGCGGTCTGACAGTGACGGAAATGTTGCGTTTCGACATCGTTACCGCTCATTTGGGAACGGCTTTGCTATTTTTCAGCACCATTTTGGTGATGGCTTTGCTACTATCTCCTTATGAAAAACATACGGAAACGGCAACCCCTCGTAGATTAACCTGGATAAGTGCGATCGCAGCCGTACTGGTCTACCTGCAAAGCTTGTTGGGAGCTTTGGTGGGATCGCGTTGGGCGGCCCATCAGTGCTTGCAAATTTCCCAACTGTGTGGGGTTTTGCACAGCCATTTCATGGGCGTCCTTCCGGCAAGTCTTGCGGTGCTGATGTTGGGCATTTTGGCGGTACGAAGTCCCAATTTACCCGCCCGCTTGCGACAGCTCAACCGCTGGGGCGTGGGACTCCTGTTGGTTCAAATCGCCCTGGGTTTTGCCACCTTGCACTTGCATTTACAAGTAGAAATTCTCACCGTTGCCCATCAATCCGTGGGGGCAGCATTGCTAGGGGTTTTGGTTGCCTTTACCGTGTACGGCATCCGCGATCGCTTGACCGCACCAGTAGCTGCCACCCAATAACTTCATTCTTGTCCTGTTTCCTTGTATTCCATAGCCATTCATGTCCATGCAAGAATTTATCCCATCCATTCCCGCCGAAAAACACCATCAAAACATCTTTCAGGTCTGTAAAAGTTACTACCAACTTACCAAACCACGGATTATTTTGTTGCTGTTGATTACCACCGCCGGCAGCATGTGGGTAGCTGCCTCCGGTGAAGTCGATCCCATGCTGTTGCTGGTGACGTTGCTGGGTGGTTGGTTCGCAGCGGCGGCAGCCAATACCATCAACTGCCTGTACGACCGCGATATTGACTACCAGATGGAACGCACCCGGTGGCGTCCGTTGCCTGCCGGTAAAGTCAATCCCCGAGATGCCATCATTTTTGCCGTTACCTTAGCGATCGCTTCTTTTACCCTTTTGAGCGTTTTCGCCAATTTCCTGGCTGCTAGCTTAGCCATGACGGGCATCTTATTCTACGTGTTGGTGTACACCCACTGGTTGAAACGCCACACCACCCAAAATATCGTCATTGGCGGCGCTGCCGGTGCCATTCCTCCCTTGGTGGGTTGGGCTGCCGTTACCGGAGAGTTAAGCTGGTCGGCTTGGGTCTTGTTTGCCATTGTGTTTCTGTGGACACCGCCTCACTTTTGGGCCCTGGCACTGCTCATTCGCGACGAATACCATACAGTGAATGTCCCTATGCTACCAGTGATTTCGGGTAGCGAAACCACAGCCCGGCAAATTTGGTGGTATACCTGGATTACCATTGCAGCGACGCTGTTGCTGGTGTATCCGTTACATGCCACCGGTTGGGTGTATGCTGGTTTTGCTGTTGCTTTGGGGGGTATTTTCCTCAAAAAAGCTTGGTCGTTGCGAGAACAACCCACGGACAAACAACAGGCGCGATCGCTGTTTAAATATTCGATACTCTATATGATGCTGCTGTGTGCCGGTATGGTGGTTGACAGCCTGCCGGTAACTCAGAAAGCAACGGTTTTTGTCGCTGAAAAACTGTATGCCTTGGTGGGAATTTAAAACCGAATCCGATGCAGGTAGACCCACAAAAAGGTCCCGGTAGACTAACCCAATCACTGGACAAAAATTGACATTCGTGTCGATTGCGTTCGGTTAGTCCAGCCTTGGTCTCGTAGCAGACTCCG